>JAZDDC010000018.1:0-9179 GCA_036679565.1 Gemmatimonadota bacterium | reverse complement strand
GGAGATTGCAATTCGGTTTGCGATCGGAGCTAGCAAGGTCCGCGTCGCCCGACAGGTACTCCTGGAAAGTGTGCTGATCTCCGTAGCCGGTGCGACGATCGGCGTTATCACGGCAACACTTGGTCTTCAACAGCTTACGCGACTGATACCTGCATTCGACTCATCCTACTTGTTCCAGACAAGCGATGTCTTTGTAAGTTGGAGGGTATTGGCGTTCACAACCATCGTCGCGGTCTCTTGCGGAATCTTCTTTGGCGTCATGCCTGCGTTTCAATCATCGCGCGGCAGCGTGGCCTCCTCATTGAGAATGACCCGACACCAGCTCGGGAAGACGAGACGATTCGGCTCCCAACACATCCTGATCTCCGCACAATTCGCGCTCGCCACGCTGTTATTGGCCGGCGCCGGTTTGATGTTACAAAGCTTTGCACGACTGCAGTCTGTCGATAGCGGTTTCCATGCAGAGGGAGTGTTGACCGCCCGACTCCATCCAAACGTCGCCGAGCCACGCGCGGAGAGACTGCTGGGTTTTAAGCGGGCTTTGCTGGAAAAAATCCGAACCATACCGGGGGTTCAGAGCGCCAGCCTGAGCAACTGCACACCGCTGTCAGGACAATGTTTTTACACGACTGTCACACACGCAGACAATCACACATTCATCGGTGACGATTCACCGTTCATCGGCGTGCAGTACGTGGGGGCACAACACTTCGAGACAATGGGCATACCGATACGACGCGGACGGGCTTTCTCACAGAGTGACCACGCTGATAGTCCACCCGTATTGGTCATCAACGAGACGGCCGCACAGATGTTGTGGCCGAACGAGGACCCCATCGGGAAACACCTTGCGATTGGCGAGCCCCTCTTTCTGGACCACCGCATGGGTGAGGTCATTGGCGTGGTGGGCGATGTCAAATACGCTCACCCGAGTTTACCGGTGGGGCCAGACGCCTATCTTTCGACCATGCAGGGCGGTCCGGCAAGCTTGGTCCTGGTAGTCAAGACAAATCGACCGACATCTGCATTGTCGCGTGACCTACGCACAGCGGTCAACGATCTCGACGCCAATCTTCCGATTTACGACGTCATGTCCATGAACCAACGCGTGGCGTTTGCATCGGACGACTCACGCTTCAACATGCTGCTACTCGGGCTGTTCGCAGGGCTGGCACTTTTGCTTGCGGCGGTTGGGCTCTATGGGACTTTGTCATACCGTGTCAGCCAGTCTACAAAGGAAATTGGCTTACGTATCGCACTCGGCGCGGCCGAGACACGAGTTTTGCGTTGGCTGCTACGTCAAGGGTTTACGCTGGCGGCGTTTGGCGTAATGGCCGGGACAGCATCGGCCCTGTTCGCAAACCGGGTGCTGGAAGGATTGTTGTACGACATCAGTCCCACGGACCCACGCACATTGCTCGTCGTCTCGATCTTGCTGGTGCTCGTTGGTGGCGTGGCGACGTACCTCCCGGCTCGGCGTGCGGCAAAGGTGGATCCAATGGTGGCGCTGCGATCGGATTGAGAGCGGCGTCTTTCAGGCCTACCGTCGCTTCTCCCGGAGCGCGAAAACGGAGCCACGCAGGCGCCACGCCAACAATTTCGTGTGGCGCATCGTTTATTGAGATGTTCTCGCCCAATACCTCTTCGCGACCGCCATATTGTCGCAACCAGAAACCATAGCCGAGCACGACAACTCGTTGTGCCCCCGTCACGTCGTCCGTGTCTGAAAAAAACCGTCCGCGTATCGGTACCGATACGAGCCCTCTATCTCTTGAATTAGCGGCTCGGCGATGCGTGCTGGCAGCAACATGCCCAACACGAAGCGTGGTCCAATGGGAAGGCGCGGATTTGTCACGTGCCAAGCCCCGGAACAGCATCCAGACCTTTCCAGAGCCGTTCAAAATCGAGGCGTGCGTCACGAAGAGCCCGGACACCGTCTACGGTTACCGCGAATAAACGTTTGGCCTTACCGCCCCTGACCGGTTCCGGATCGGTCAAGGACGACGAAATGAGCTCCCGCTCTTCGAGCCTGATCAAAGTTGAATACACCGCGCCGACGGTGAGGCGCCGACCCGTGTGGCTTTTCAGCTCATCTCGAATAGCCGCCCCGAAAGCGGTCGGCCCAAGTCTCCAGGTTGCCAACATTGTGTGCTGCTCTACGTCGGTGAGTCGTTGTTTTGAAGTGTCCATGAGATTATCGGTTTAGCAAATAATATAATCATGTCTTTTATTTGTCAAACCGATAAAATCAGCAAGACGATTGGTAACGCTGTTGAACAGACCCTACCGTGCGACCGGCCTCCCCGCTGGATGGCGATAGCAATAGATCAAACCGACCAGACCCAGCAACACCATTGCGCCAGGTGCGAGACTTGGCGTGGCGCCCTTCAACGATTCCCACACCAACTCCAATCCGGCCATCGAAGGGTACATCTCCTTCTCGAACTCGATATTGCCTTTAAAGTGGAAAAAAATACCCAAACCGCCGCTGACCAAAACCAACACCATTAGCGTCTGCGTGACTCTCAGGACGGACTTGGTCGGGCGAGTACCGAGCGCTACGAAGGCCACAATACTCAACCCGATGAGTATGAGCGGTGTCCACTGCCAATAGTCTTCCGTATGCTCCAAGAGGAAGAGTTCTGCGAGAATCCCGACACCGCCCACCACGAATGCGATTGCAAGAAACCACCGCATGGTCTCCAACGTTGTACGGTTCGGCACGCCGGTCGGCTCGGTCACCGAGAAACGTCGATCTGTTTAGTTGACTTTCACGTAGCGCTCGAGGCGAGCGACCTCGTCTTCATCGACGTACTTGCCCATTTCGCGACGGAACTGTTGGATACTTACATAAGGCCGGTACTCGAGAAACTCGTGAACCATCCTGTTGCCCATACCCGGAATGGTATGAAAATCGTCTTCCGACGCGGTGTTAAGGTCCATTGGAACGAATACGTATTGTTCCAATCGCGCGACCTCGTCATCATCGACGTACTTGCCCATCTCGCGCCGGAACTGTGCTAGGTTGACATATTCCCGGTACTCTTCGAACTCGTGAGCCATGCGGTTTCCGACACCCGGAACCATAAGAATTTCTTCGCGACTCGCGGTGTTTAAGTTTAGGGGAATAAAGAGCCGTCGAAATAATTCTTCGAATTGATCATCGCTTAGCGTGGGTTGTAGCACACCATGAAGCTCCATGACGCTCGCGAACGGTCGCTGATCCATGATTGCCTCAACGAGCCCGGTGTTGAGGTGTGGCAACGCCATCAGCTCTGCGTTGCCCGCGACGTTCGGGTTGAGCAGGTTTTGGTTGGTGCCTACCTGTGCGTGGGCGCTACCAGCGCCTAAGACAGCAACCACCATAATGATTGAAATGCGCAGCATAGGGTTCTCCGTGACGATTTTTTTCGGGGAGGACAGAAGACAGTCTGGTGAACGGACAGCTATTGGTACTCGCGGGTCCGTCCGATGTTCATTCTTACCAAACGTTTCGCTGGTTTTTGGTCAACATCGCAAATGAGACTCATGTTCAAATTCGATTACTGACGAAGGATGTAATCCACTCGATACACCGTCAAGCCACCACACCGTACGGGGCTCGTAAGTAGACGGGGAAGGCAATGGGTCGATAACATGGTTAAGCCGCATCGCCTGACGCCCCAGCGAGATCGCGGCCTATCTGCTCCGCACTGCGAAGACTCAATGCGCAAAACGTGAGCGTGCCGTTGGCACACCCGCCCGTCACACAGGTCGGAGCACCAACCACAAACAGATTCTCGTGATCGTGTGCCCGCCCCCAACTATCCACTACGCTGGTTTCCGGGTCGGTTCCCATACGGCAACCACCCGCCGGGTGGTCTTGGAAATCACTCGCGCCGGATCGTACCACGTCTCCGTTGCCGACACGAGCCATGTGCCGGAACAAATTTGTAATGGAACCCTCGGTGTGATAACGGAGATCCCGCGATGCGTCGCTATCGCGAAACGCAATCGCCGGAAGTGGATCTCCCCACGGCGTATCACGATTGGTATCGAGCGTAATCTCACTGTTTCTGGCGGGCAACACGTCATAGTAGCCTCGCAACCGCACCACACCTCCGCGGGTTCGACCGCGCCAGTCCTTGAGCAACTCGTCGCCAAGCATCACCGTGCCGTCATCATTACGCAATCTTGGCTCCTGTCCGACGGTGGATTCCCAGATGCGCAGGTCGTGACGTACATACCTTTCGAGCTGTCCAGGTCGTTGGAATTTCTTTGATAGCAGCGAGTGCGACGTGTTCAATCCCGGGTACAGTTGCATTGGCATCTTGACGTACGCAAAGACACTTCGATGCCCTGATACGTACTTTCCCACCGTGCCCGACTTGTTGGCCAGGCCATCGGGGAACCGTCCGTTCCAAGACATCAGCAACAGATGGGAACTCCACACGTATCCCGTTGCCACGACAAACACGCGTGCGCGAAACTCGACTTCTGTGCCCGTGTCCCGATCCAGAGCCACCGCACGTTCAATACGATCTTCACCTACAAAATTTGCTAATCGACGTACGACCGTTCGTGGCCTGAGATCAATCCGCCCACGTTGTCGCAACGCATCCCAGGTAAAGTCAGGTGAATACTTTGCGCCAATGGGGCAAATGGGAAAACACGTATCGTTGCGACAACATGCCGGCCGATCGGCGTAGGCAACGGAGTTCTTTGCCGACGGCTGACTCCAAAACGGTATGTCTGCGTCTGCTCCCCATTGTTGCAAACGATTCAAATTGTATGACAGCGGTAACGGTGGAAGCGGATACGGCTCAACACGGGGATCGTACTCGGGAGGACCCTGCTCCCCGGCTACACCTAAACGTTCTTCGGCATCTTGGTAATATCGATCCAGTTCATCGTAGTCGATGGGCCAATCGTCACCAATGCCGTACAACGAATTGACGTGGAAGTCTTCCGGGCTGAATCGTGGCGTGACACCACCCCAATGCATCGCAAGACCGCCGACACACATGGAGCGGGATTGCATGCCCTCGACCTCCATTCCTTCTATATGATCATTGGGCCACGGCGACTCCCCGTACGCGAGAAACCGTTGGCGGAGTGTTTGCCGTTCTTGTCGGTCGGGTGTCTCGTCCCCCGCCTCGACGACAGTGATCGTCGCGTCGGTTTGTTCGGCCAGCTTCTGCGCAACCATTGCGGCCGTAATTCCCGAGCCAACGATACACACATCGCTTTCGATGACACGCCTCATGCGCTAGCTCAATGAAACGGGTTGACCGGCAGAATCGTCCAGCGGACGACATTGCCGTTTTTTGATCGACGCGCGATACGCTAGATCCGTTGCCTCCGACGTACGATAAAAAAACGCGAGAAGCCCGATTGCAACGTGTTCCGCTCGTGCAGGATCCTCTAACCTCGCCCCCGGAAACTCGGCCAAGATGTCCCGAAGCAGTTCGCGTCTTTCGTCGTTGCTGCTCTCAATGAGTGACCGGGAGAATCTGTCCTTTGCCATAACATCCAACTGTTGAAGTTGGTCCATCCACCGCGCCGTCGGCAGATTGCCAGTGAAGGATAAGTTGCTGGATCCGTACGCATGGTTAAGCTCAGCGCCTGACGAGTAATTCGTTATCCACGTGATGAACTCGTCGGAAATGCGTGCCCCACCCTCGGCCCCGATCTCGTCGGGCAACACCGCCTCACCCAAACACACGACATGTGAGCGATCAAACCCCTGTTGACGCGCGCAACCAACCAGCGACACAACGGAAGCTCCCGCGATTGTCGTTTGGAGAAAATGTCGTCGATCGATTTTACTCATCTACTGGTCTGCCTTGGGACTCGTGAGGTGATTTGTATATCCGCAGTCAGCGCCGGAACCTTCCGGTAACCTTTCCTGGATCCTCGGACACTCCAATTTGCACCCCAGACGCGCGGTCCGTCAGCGGCAGCTCACGGTGGCGGGGTGTCTCCCAATTGCGGTCTACGGTCTCAGAATTGCATATAATTCCATTTTAATACATTATTATTCATTCTTATCCTGTGAGCTCCGTTGTTACACCCGCGACCAATCCACTTCCGCGACCTGCTCAACGACGCCAAGCGCATCGTCATCAAGATCGGGACGGCGGTCATCACCGACAAGAGTGGGGCGCCGGCACTCCAACGGCTACGCGGTATAATCAATGACATCAACGGTTTACGTGGTAATAACAAAGACGTGATCGTCGTTGCATCCGGCGCAGTCGCGCTCGGCGCACGGCAACTCGGGGTCGAAGTGACCCGATCTGTGGCCCTCAAACAGGCCTGTGCTGCCGTGGGTCAGAAACATGTCATGACGGTTTTTGGGGACGCGGCTGAGGCCCATGGGATCAACACCGCTCAAATCCTCGTCACCACGGATGATTTTACCGATAGGAATCGCTACCTCAGCCTGCGGAATACCATCGGCAAGCTCCTGGAGATCGGTGTTTTACCGATCGTCAACGAAAACGATACAACATCCACGCAGACGACCGTGCGCCAAACGTCGATAAGTACCCGGCGCAGTTTCGATGACAACGACCGATTGTCGGCATTGGTGGCGTCCAAGATGGACGCTGACCTCCTCCTGATCCTTACCGACGTGGACGGTCTCTATACGACCGATCCCCATTTGGCATCGGGGGCCCAAATCATCCCGACGGTGAACCACGTTACGCCGAAAATTGCACAGTTTGGGGGCGGCGCACGTGCGGGACGTGGAGGGATGAAGACAAAGCTCGAGGCCGCAAAGGTTGCGACCAGATCCGATTGTGCCACGCTGATTGTCAACGGCACAATCGAGAACATTGTGGCTCGGGTTTTTGCTGGCGAGGAGTTGGGCACGATCTTCCCTCCCCTGCCGAGCCTGTCAAAAAGAAAACGTTGGATCGCGTTCGCGACGTCAATCGAGGCAGCGATCATCGTCAACAACGGCGCACGGCAAGCGTTGGTCGATGGTAAAGCAAGCCTGCTACCCGTTGGTGTCATCAACGTACGCGGAGTGTTTGAACGTGGCGACGTCGTGAGCATCTTAGGTGAAGACAACGAAGAATTTGCCCGTGGTATCGTAAACTACGCGAGCGAAACCCTGGGCAAGATCGTTGGTTGGCGTTCCGAGAAAGTAATTGCGTTAATGGATATTGGCCGTGACGCCCACGTGATCTCCCGCGACGATATTGCCCTACTGCAGGAGTCACATGCCTGACACAATCGAAGAAACGCTTTCACGTACGGTACACGAACAAGCTCGACTGAGTCGTTTGGCGGCGTCTTCTCTGGCGGCCTCCTCGACGGATCAACGCAACCGTGCGCTTGGGAGTATTGCAGTAGCCCTCGACCAACACGCATCGAGGATCTTAGAGGCTAACGCGATGGATGTACAACAGGCCCGACAATCGGTGGAAAGTGGGGAAATGTCCCGGGCCTTGTTGAACCGACTCGAACTCAACGCCACAAAACTGCGTAGCCTGTGCTCAGGCATCCAGCAGCTGGCGACATTCCCGGATCCACTGAACCAGGTGACGTTGGCAACGGACCTTGATGACGGGCTGACGCTTTCGCGCGTCACATGTCCCATTGGACTTGTCGGCGTCATCTTTGAATCGCGGCCAGACGCGTTGCCTCAAATCGTGTCGCTTTGCGTAAAGAGCGGTAACGCCATCATACTCAAAGGAGGTCGAGAAGCAGAGCATTCCAATCGCGTTCTGGTTGACGTAATCCGTGACGCGGTTGCTGAAGAAGGGATCAGTCGGGACACAATAGTGTTGTTGGAGAGTCGGGAAGAGGTAGCAGCGTTACTTGATGCCGATGCGCATGTGGATCTCATCATCCCACGCGGGTCGAACGCATTGGTGCGACACATTCAGGAACACACACGCATTCCCGTGTTAGGCCATGCAGATGGGGTTTGTCATGTCTACGTGGACAGCGCTGGTGATCGCGACAAAGCGGTTCCGATTATCATCGATTCGAAGGTGCAGTACCCGGCGGCGTGCAACGCGGTAGAAACACTTTTGGTTCACATCGATGTGGCACCGTTATTGTTACCTCGGCTCGAAGAGGAACTCGTCCGCTTGGATGTTAACATCATCGCAGACTCACGATCGATGGAGTACCTGTCATCCGCAAACGCGGATGCCGCCAAACCCGACGACTGGGGCCACGAATTTGGGGATCTCGTCCTCGCGATCAAAACTGTCAGCACAATCGATGAAGCGATTCTACACATCAATCGGTACGGCTCGCGACATACAGATAGTATTGTGACTGACAACGACGACGCGTTCCAACGGTTCTTTGCGGAAGTAGATTCGGCAGGTGTGTTCCGGAATGTCTCGACGCGATTCTCGGACGGATTCCGTTACGGATTCGGCGCGGAAGTCGGGATCAGTACTGGCAAGCTTCATCCCCGTGGTCCCGTCGGGCTAGATGGCCTAGTGACGTACAAATACAAAATGGAAGGAAACGGGCACGTCGCGGCGTCGTACGTTGGCCCAAACGCAAGACCGTTTCTCCACCGGCCAGTCGTCAGATAGCAATGTGCGGCCGACTGTGGCACGCTCGGCGACGCGCACCTGCCGTTGGGCCGCGTGAACCAGTCGAAGACCGAGTTGAGGGTAGGAGACGAGGGGAGAAGAGGAGGTTGTTCTCAAGACGGCTGGCGGGTTAAACTTTCAACTTTCAACTCAGGTGCGTTTCATGCGTTCGCAACGACTGCGTCTCTCTCTTGCTGCCGCCACCCTTACCTTCGCGACCCTTTCCGCGCACGCACAGGAAGAAACTTGGAACATTGAGGTGTCGAGGGCGCCGTCAACACGCACGTTACAGTTCACTGCCACCGAGGGCACGTGGATGAGTGTGGACGTGTCGCCGGACGGGAGGATGCTGGCATTCGATCTCCTGGGACACATCTACCAAATGCCCATAGCTGGCGGGGAAGCGAGCGCGCTCACGGAGGGTCGCTCTTGGAATCTGTTCCCGCGGTACAGTCCCGACGGCACCAAGATGGCCTTCACTTCCGACCGTAGTGGGAGCGAAGACGTATGGGTGCTCCACCTCGACACCGACTCGTTAGAGAACGTCTCGAAGATGGAAAATCCGGTGATTCAACCCACCTGGGCCGGGTCGGGAAAGGCGATCTACGCATCCGAGCTAGACGACGGCGC
>JAZDDC010000179.1:0-4696 GCA_036679565.1 Gemmatimonadota bacterium | reverse complement strand
ATCCTCTGGCTCTTGAGTCTTCGGAGGAATTTCGGCCTACGAAAACGGGTAGCAGGATTTCTGTGGCTTGGCCGGTTTCTCAAGTAGCCCCACGGCACTAATTTCTTGCCTTCTTAACTTGAAGCGACGGGGGCAGCGGAGATGGGATATAAGATCGAAGAGATTGAGGGTATCGGACCGGCATACGCGGAGAAATTGGCCGCCGCCGACATAACAACCACGGACGATCTACTGAAGCTTTGCTGCGACGCCAAGGGTCGCGGCGGTATCAGCACCACCACCGGGGTGAGCGAAAAGGTCCTCCTCACCTGGGCCAATAAGGCTGATTTGATGCGAATCAATGGCGTAGGATCGGAGTTCTCCGACCTACTCGAGGCAAGCGGCGTCGATACGGTCAAGGAGTTGCGAACCCGAAACGCCGCAAACCTTGCGACGAAGATGAAAGAGGTAAACGACGAAAAACATTTGGCCCGGGTTGTGCCATCTGAAAAAACCGTTGAGGGTTGGGTCGAGCAAGCCGGCACCCTAGACCCTCTGATCACGCACTGAACGAACCCGTAGCGTACGAATCAAAAAAAGGGAGCCACACCGGCTCCCTTTTTTGTGATTCTGTTGCGGCTGTGTCAGGGATTCAACCAGTAGTTGACCTTGAACAGAAACACATTTTCAGCCGGCGTTGCGAAGAGGCTGTTCACACTGGGTCCGAAGTTAAATCCCCCCTCATCCAGCGCCCGTTGGCGTCCGTGCTGCCACACTAAGAAGATTGTCGAACCAAGTTTGTACTCCCAACGCAACACGATATTCGACCGCAAAGAAAGAAACGTGAAGTCGGGTCTTCGGATATCGGTCTCGAAAACGCCGTCCGCATCAAGATCGAAACTGACGGTCTCCTCGCCTGGGATCACCGCAGACGACGGAACGATAGGTAGCCGCTCGGAAAACTCCGACGCGTTCAGTGCCGCGACTTGACGATACCCGACGTACTCTCCGGCGGAGATAAACGGCTCCGCATACAGCTGCAGAGACAGGTCGGTCGATACCGTGATACTGGACCTCAGTGTCACGGCCGTTGTGGTCTGTTGCAAACGTCCGAATAGATACTCGGTGTTGCCACCGATGTCCGGTGCGTTGAGGAATTGCCATTCGCTCCGGTTCCAATCGATCCGCGGCGACAATGAAAGATCCACATTGCTTGTTGGTCTCCACGCCACCTGTGCATTCACACCGCCACCGCGCCCACCGGACTGGTCCTCACGATACCCCCAACCTGACGCACTCCCCCGTAAGACACGTCGAGAATCAGTTGCGAGGCCCATCCAGCCGTTTATTTGCCCGGGTATCTTTATGTTCGGACCACCGCGAAGTCGTGTGGACGAGGTGCCACCGAATTGCCGGTTGACACCCAACCACCCGTTCCAATAGTTGAGTAGCGTGTAGTTGACGTTGACGTTCCCGCCGGTGTTGTTGCGATCCCAACCGTAGTTCCAGACGGACCATTGATTGATGTTGATGTTGAATCGACGGAATATTTTTCCCGGCTCCAACCAACGACGGTTGATCCACAACCACTGTAACGAACGGTCTGCGTTTCGTTGGAATCCGATATCGTTTACTTCGAACCCGGGCGACCTGGTATCGAGACCCAACCTCCACCGCCAATTACCCGCGGTGCGACCCCCGTTAACGCTCGCGCCAAAACCCGAGAGTGAAGTGCGATCCGTACGTAGTTCCGTGTAATCGTTGTCAGGCCGTTGGAAATAGCGAGCGGGCGATTGTTGTGTCCGTGTGATAGCCTCTGCGGATCCACGCACATGACTGCCAACAATTCGACCGTTTATAGAATACGTATTGTCTGCAAACCGGTGCGACCAATCCAGGCCACCCGTCCACGCTCGGTTGTGCAGGAAGCTTAGACGGTCCGGTACAGCTCGCTCAACGGCAGTACCGAAGAGTCCCACTTGTGTTAACCCACCCCGAAAATCTCGAGCGAGACGACCAACGACATATCCCGTGCGTGGCTCAACAACATCTCGAAATCTCTCACCATCGGCACCAATGACGTTGGCACCCTCTTCATCGGTCAATGCGCCAGTAAGACCCACCGTCCAACCATCAGCCGTCTTACCCGACAACTTCGCAGCCGCGAGGATCGTCGTGCGGTCCACTCGCTCCGCGACACCATTGCGGGTGTTTGCCCTTCCCTGAGGTCGGCGACCGATGCGACGTGTGTAGAAGAGTTCTTCCTGTGAGCCGTCTCCGTCACCATCCGAAATACGAAATTGAAAAATGTCGAGACCCTCGGTAAAAAACGGTCGGCGTTCTGCAAAGAACGTCTCGAATGCGGAGAGGTTCACCTGCGCGGGGTCAGCCTCAACCTGACCAAAGTCCGGATTGACCGTGGCAGACAACGTCAGTGCGGACCCGATGCCGACCTTGATGTCCGCACCCGCGGCCGCGACCTGATCCCGTCCAGACCGGAAGGGGTTTCCGACAACCGCCTGTCGGGTATTCATCTGTGCGACCGTATACGGTAAGATTTCCAAGCGTCGAGGTGGGGCGATGTTGCTGATCCCGGCAAGATCGCCAAACAGCGAAACCATCCCCGATGCACTCTTCGGGATCAACCGCCAGTGTTGCAGCTCATTGTTGCGATTGATGCGACGCGTGACGTTGAAACCAAATGTCTGTACGTCTTTTTGCGAAAACCTTAATTGATTGAATGGAATCACCAGTTCCGCCGACCAACCTTCGCTGTCGATGACCGTCCGCGCATCCCACACGGCATCCCACCGATCATCTTCATTCGTATCATCAAATAGATACGAGTCGCGCCGCACACCGGCCGCGTTCACGGAAAATACAAACCCTGTGCGTCTGTCATGATACGAATCGATCATGATTCGCACTTCATCGGAGGGCGACTGCTCGTCGCGACGAGTGAGCAGCGCGGCTATGCGTTCCGGCTCGGAATCATATGCCCTGACTCCAATGTACAGTGCTTCGTCGGTATAGATAACGCGGAACTCGGTGCGTTCCGTTACCGCGGCTCCTTCGTCAGGATCCTGTTGGACGAAGTCAGAAAAAACCTGCGCGGTCTCCCACACGGCGTCATCAAGCACACCATCCAAACGTGGGACCACGGATGTCCTTGAGGCCATTGCAACGACGGCCACGGGAACTCGTCCAGCTGATTCTTGAGACAGCTGAGCCGAAACACCCATCGGAACGAGAACGACGTAAAACTGCAGAATACGGTGAAGAACGCGGATCCGCATCCAACCCCTCCAGATTGAATAAACACGCGAAGCAGTGCGATAACGTGGTATTTCGTTGCTTAGACACCTCCAGGGATCGAAAGGTTGCCTACGAAAAGAGATCGAACTCGAGCGGCTCCGCAACCGGACGAATACAACCTGGGTCGTCGTGTTTTACTGAGTTCACTCGGTCCGACACCGCATGAATCTTCATGGCCGAGGCGGAGAACGGCCGCAAGAGATGTGAGATTTTTGACACGGAACTGTCACCATCGAGCCAACAGCAAGAGATGTGAGATTTTTGACACGGAACTGTCACCATCGAGCCAACACTCGTAGTCGATGGGTGGCACCAACACCGGCATGCGGTCGTGGATGGCAGCAAGAAGTGGATTTGGGACCGTCGTGAGAATCGTACAGCTGATCAGGCGCTCGCCCGTTTTGGCATGCCACTCGTCCCACAAACCGGCAAAAGAGAATAGGTCGCTGTCACGAAGTGCTATGCGGTACGGCTGCCGCCAGCGATCTCTTCGACGCCACTCGTAGAATCCGTCCGCTGGAATGAGACACCGCCGGTGTTCCAAAGGCAAGCGAAACGGCGATTTCTCACGCGCAGTTTCGCTACGCGCGTTGATCAATACCGGTCCATGGCCGGGACCGGGGCCACCAGCGGGTAGGAGACCCCATCGCGCCAGGTCAAACACTCGTTTTGTCCCAGGTCCCGCCCGTACGATGCCCACGTCTTGCGTGGGCGCAAGGTTGTAACGCGGCTCCCAGGACGGCTCCACCTCCAGACCAAAATGCTCCGCAATGTCCTCCGGAGGTACTCTGAGTGAAAAGCGACCGCACACCTGACGGAATCTCCAACCTTTCTTATTAGCACAACATCTAAACGTACTGAGGTGCTGCAACCTAATCCGCTTCGCGCCGTAGGGTCCTACTAAACCGGCGGTACCGTAGCCACGAAGTCGAACCAAGAAAAGAACCACACGAAGCAAGGGAGAGGCAACATGACTGATGGGTGGATGACCCGCGGGGTTTTCACAACAACGATCCTGCTTACGACACTGGCGCTTCCCACGGCTATCGAGGCCCAAGCCTCAGGATCGTACAGCCTCTCGGGGGACATTGTGTCGATCTACAACCTGGTGGGCGAAGTGTCCGTGTCCGGCGGGCCAGGATCAAGCGTGTCCGTAGAAATTGATGCGCAAGGACGAGACGCGGATGACCTGACGGTCGAAACCGGACCCATCGGGTCCGCGGAAACACTTCGTGTCATTTACCCTGATGATCGGGTACGCTATGTGGGCAACGCATTTCGCGGCCGGACTCAAATGCGTGTGCGAGACGACGGGACGTTTTATGACGACCGCGGACGTCAGCGCGGCCGGCGCGTTGAGATTTCGAATCGGGGGCGCGGCCTCGAGGCGCACGCCAACCTC
>JAZDDC010000178.1:0-5266 GCA_036679565.1 Gemmatimonadota bacterium | reverse complement strand
ACCGCGCGCGCGTTACTCCGCAATTGATTTCCATGGTCATCCCCGCGGGGACCTGCTCAATACACCGGAAGGCCTAAACCAACTTGGCGCAATACTCGACGATCTAAACATCCGCGTCATTGTCGCCGCTAACAACGTCAGGGGTGAGAATCTTCGCCGTCAGGTGGCTCTGGTTCAGAACTCTCCAATGCGTGACCGGGTGCGGTTCTTTACCGGTGTGGATTTCGGGAACGTTGGCCCCGGATGGGCCGATGCTGCGGCGGCCCAGCTCGAAGCGGATGTGGAGGCAGGGGCGGTAGGGATCGGCGAAATCGGCAAGTGGTTGGGCCTCCGCACGCGGAAAGCAGACGGCACCCGTCTCCAGGTAGACGATCCGGAGCTGGATCTGATCTGGGAAACCGCGGCGCGGTTGGAGATCCCCGTGTTCATCCACACCGCAGATCCACCGGAATTCTGGCAACCAATTGATCTCGAAAACGAACGGTGGTTGGAACTGGCCCTCTTCCCGAGCCGCCGGTATCCGCGCGACGAGTTCCCGAGTTTTGAACAGTTAATGACGGAGCGGGACAACCTGCTCCGTCGTCACCCGGAAACAACATTCGTGATCGCGCACATGGGATGGCACGCGAACGACTTGGGCCGCCTTGGTCGTTTGCTAACCGCGCTACCCAACGTGTACGTGGAAGTGGGCGCGGTGCTATACGACCTGGGCCGGCAACCACGGGCGGCACACGACTTCTTCGTTCAATTCCAGGACCGTATTCTGTTCGGCAAGGACTCATTCCAACCCGGCGAGTATCCGTACTATTGGCGGGTTTTCGAGACACGGGACGATTATTTCGACTATTACCGAAACTACCATGCGTCGTGGAAGCTGTATGGGTTGGACTTGCCCGACCAGGTACTGCGGAAAGTGTATCACGAGAACGCGCTCAGGATCACGGCCGGTCTGCCGCAAGACGGATGGCAGAATTGACTGGCGGCGAGTTTACCGATACGCATCACTCCGAAGCCAGATCTTAACGACGACTCACCCTTGTCCGAGCTTCAAGAAAACGTATTATGTTGATATGAAATATGATAAACTGAATATGAAATCTTCTCGAGTCGGAGAACGAGGGCAAGTCACGATCCCGCAACCGTTGCGCCTTCGGTATGGCGTGGGACCAGGTGAGGAGGTCGTATTCGAAGAACATGAAGACGGCTTGCTTATCCGGAGGGTCGCCCCGGGGGACCCATTGCAACGACTCATCGGCCGGGTAGAGGAGGACCTCAACGTGGACCAATACCTCGAAGACACGAGAGGGCCAGTCGGCAGGCCGGAGCGGGACGGGGGATGATCACGGCCATCGACAGTTCGGTGTTGTTGGATGTGCTCATCACCGGTGCGGAACATAGCGACGGATCTTATGCCGCGCTGCGAGACGCCCGAAACGCAGGACGGCTCGTTGCGTGTCCGGTTGTGTGGGCCGAGGTTCAAGGGGTATTCGCCGATCCGGCGGAGATGCAGGTGGTAGTTGATGCGGGAATCGAATTCGATCCCTTTGATCGTGACAGTTCAGAGGTCGCGGGTCAGATGTGGCGCGCTTATCGGCGTAGAGGCGGCCGCCGTACACGGGTCATTGCGGACTTCCTCATTGCCGCTCACGCTAGGGTGCGAGCCGATCGCTTGTTGAGTCGGGACCGCGGATTCGCGAAACGGTATTTCTCGGACCTTACCCTCATCCAACCGGGTCAGGCGTTCTGAATCAGGTTTTGCATACGGACACCAGTGATGCGCCGAGGAGCCATCCGCGCCGCACTTCAACCATCGAACGAGGACGAAACACGATGCTTGCTCATCGACATGCATTCCTTTCTAAAGGAATGGCCTTAGTCGTAGCGATCACCCTGACCAGCCCCACCCTCGCCCAACGCCCAGACGGCGGCGAAGGCAACCAAGACGGTGATGAAGACCGCGCGCCAACCCTCGCCTCGGCGGCTCAGAGCCTCCGCTGGCGTTCCGTCGGGCCGGCGGTCATCAGTGGCCGTATCTCCGATCTCGCCATCCATCCAACCCAGCGGTCCACGTGGTACGTAGCCACTGCCTCGGGGGGTCTGTGGAAGACGACGAACGCCGGTACCACGTTCAATCCAATCTTTGATGGAGAGAATTCTTTCGCACTCGGCGTCGTCACGCTGAGCCCCTGCAATCCAAACGTTGTGTGGGTCGGCTCCGGTGAGAACAACGCGCAGCGTTCAGTTTCCTACGGCGACGGTGTTTACAAATCGGAAGATGGCGGGCGTAGCTGGAAGAACACGGGCCTTAAAGAGTCGGCACAAATCGGTTCAATCGTGATTGATCCGCGCGACTGTAACACGGTCTACGTTGCGGCGCACGGCCCAGTCTTTAACGGTGGCGGAGAACGCGGTCTCTACAAGACGACCGATGGCGGTGACACCTGGGCACTGTTCCTCGAACCGGAGAACGAGTGGACCGGTGTAAACGAGGTCGTGATGGACCCGCGCAATCCGGACGTCTTGATTGCCTCCACATGGCAACGTGCTCGGCGGCAGTTTGGCTACATTGCCGGCGGGCTGGGATCGGGCATCATGCGGTCGACGGATGGCGGTGAAACGTGGACGTCATCGGGACGTGGTCTCCCGTCCGGAGAACTTGGCCGCATCGGTTTGGCCCGGTCACCCGCCGAGCCCGACGTGGTGTACGCCATCGTGGAAGCTGCCACGAACGGTGGCTTCTATCGATCCACCGACAACGGTGTCTCGTGGCAACGACGCAGCGATCGCTCCACGATCGGTCTCTATTACCAAGAGATTTTCGCCGACCCGGTGAACGTAGATCGCATTTACGCGATGGACACGCGGACCTGGATCAGCAACGATGGCGGCGCCTCTTTTGAGATCTTGGGCGAACAGAACAAACACGTCGATAACCACGCACTCTGGATCGACCCGGACGACACCGATCACTTGATCACTGGCAGTGACGGCGGCCTCTACGAGAGTTGGGACCACGGCGCCACGTACCGCTGGTTCGAAAACTTGCCCTTGGGTCAATTCTACCGCGTCGAGGTGGACAGCACTCGGCCGTTCTATCGTATATATGGCGGCACACAGGACAACAGCTCCGTTGGAGGGCCATCGCAAACGCGGACGCGGCGGGGCGGTCGCAACGCCGACTGGTTCCTCACCCAAGGCGGTGACGGATTCTATTCGCGTATTGACCCGGAGAATCCGAACATCGTGTACGCCGAGTCGCAACATGCAGGGTTGTCACGCTTCAACCTGGAAACCGGGGAACGGATATCCATCCGCCCTGAAGGCGCACTCGACGAAGCACTCGTGTGGCACTGGGACGCGCCGCTGATGATCAGCCCACACAACCCCGCACGTTTGTACTTCGCGGCAAATCGCATCTTTAAGTCGGAAGACCGTGGGAGCAGTTGGACATACGCAAGCCCCGACCTCACGAAAGGCATCGATAGGAACCGGTTGAAGATGATGGACCGTGTGTGGGGCGTGGGGGCGGTCGCCAAGAACCGATCCACCTCCGTGTGGGGTGCAATCGTAAGCATGGCCGAGTCGCCGATTCGCGAGGGACTGCTGTTCGCCGGGACCGATGACGGCATGATTCAAATCAGCGAAGACGGTGGCGACAACTGGCGGGCGATTCCTTCAATCGGAAACGACGTGCCCGACACCACCTTCGTCACCGACATTCAACCGTCGTGGCACGACCCTAACACCGTTTACGTCGCATTCGACAATCATAAAGCCGGCGACTACAAGCCATACATTGCCAAGTCCACCGACCTTGGGGCTTCGTGGGAGGTCATTCAGAACGATCTGCCCGAGCGCGGCACGGTGTACACGATTCTCGAAGACTACAAACAGCCCAATTTGCTCTTTGCGGGCACGGAATTCGGCGCGTACTTCTCGAACGACGGTGGCGAGAGTTGGTCCAAGCTGGGTGCCGGCCTTCCCACTATTCAAGTGCGCGACATGGTATTCCAAACACAACACGATGACCTCGTCATCGCCACCTTCGGGCGCGGATTCTACGTGTTTGACGGTCTCGAACAACTTCGCGCCCTGACGCCTGAGTTTATTGCCGGCGAGGGCGGGCTCGTTCCGGTAACCGGTATCCCGATGTTCGTCGCATCGACTCCGGATCCGAATTGGCAAGGTGAGACGTTCTACACGTCGGCCAATCCGGAGGCGGGCGCAACCTTCCGGTATTACCGAAAGAGCGCCATTCGCACAATACGGCAGGAGCGGGAGCGTGCCGACCGTGCAGCGGCCAAGGACGGTGAGGATGTGTTCTATCCGTCGTGGGATTCGTTACGGCTGGAGGATACCGAAGTCCCCGCACAGATGATCCTAACCGTTCGAGATCCCGAAGGCACACTCGTCACGCGCCTGACCGGCGGTACATCGAGTGGTATGACGACGGTGCGTTGGAATCTACGTTACCCGTCGGCGACACCCATCAGGAGTGGTGGTGGCGGTGGTGGAGGGTTTGGTGGTGGCTTCTTCGGTGGTGGTGGCGGCGCGCACAACGGCCCGTACATCATTCCGGGTACCTACACTGTTTCGCTCGCGACGTATCAGAACGGTCTGGTCACGGAATTCGGCGCGGCGCGAACGTTTGACGTCTCGATGCTCGATCAGGTGCAGCGGAGTCCGCAGGTCCTGGCATTCCAGAAAGAAGTCCAACGTCTGCAACGTGCCGTCCTTGGCGCAAACGCCGCAGCTGGGGAAGCGCAGACACGTGTAAACGATCTCGAGACAGCCTTCGAACGTGTCCCGCTGGACAACAGTGACGAAATTCAGCACACCGTTGAATCGCTACGCGAAGAACTGCGTAACGTGCAGTGGGACTTAAATGGTGACCCCACGGTGCGGCGTCGCGCCGAGGCATCGCCAACATCGCTTTCGCAACGACTCGGCCGCATCACGGGCGGAGCATGGAGTGGCACACTGACTGAGATCACCGGTATGCACCAGCAACAGTACGCGGTAATCGGCCAAGAGTTCGTCGCCATACTCGGCAACCTCCGTACGTTGATCGAAATCAATCTCAAGCGGTTGGAGGATTTGGCGGACGAAGTTGGTGCACCGTGGACGAGTGGGCGGTTGCCCGTGTGGGCGGGTCTACGACCGATTTCGTAAGGCGTGCTCGTACGCCGAGCCGTTCCACCTCGTCCGCGGGCGCTCCCTCGCTGGATCCTCGTGCCCAGGGGCGACACGCGTTGTGAAAGCGTTT
>JAZDDC010000177.1:0-7028 GCA_036679565.1 Gemmatimonadota bacterium | reverse complement strand
GACGTCGTTGAAGTAAAGCGTTGAGCCATCTGGGCTTACCGCTAGGTCATTTGTCAACGACGACCTCGCATCCCAAAAGGCGGTAGGGCGGTAGCGCGGTCGGGCGGTACCCAACCACCCGCCGCCAAAAACACGGTGGTGGGGTTGGGGGTACCGCCCTACCGTCTTTCCGCCATACCGCCATACCGCCTACCGCTTACCTCCTCCGTCTGCCGTGAATCTTCATACCAACGACTTCATCCGCTGTCACACTTGGGTAGCGCGCCTTCACGTTGGCGGCAAAGTCTTCGTCCACTCCATGGATGCGCATCTGCACCAGGTCGCGCCGAGTAATTCGACCAAGGAGGCTTTGCATTGAACGGGTGAAGCTGGCACTCACGCCGTGGATCTTCATTTGAACAAGTTGGTCGGCGGTGAGGTTTTCGTAGCCGAGTTCCGTCATCGCCTCGACAAACCACGGCGTAACGTCGTGAATCGCCATCTGGATCAGCTGATCGGCGTCAATTCGATCAAGACCCGCCTCAGCCAAGCCATCGACAAAGTCTCCGTCCACCCCGTGAATCCTGAACTGCGTCAGATCCTGAAATGAAAGACGGTTGAGCCCCGATTCAGAGATTCGTCGTACAAATGCCGGTGTGACCCTGTGGATCCTGGCCTGAATGAGATCTGTCGCGTCCAGTGCAAAACCAAGCCCTGCCATGACACCCACGAATTCAGCACTCACCCCGTGGATACGGAACTGAAGCAGTTCCTGGACCTCGAGCCCGTCGAACCCGACGGCGGCCATTTCTCGCACGAACGTCGCCGTTGCCCTATGGATCGCCATCTGTTCCAACTGACGCTTCGAAAGATCCCGATAGCCCTCACCCTGAAGGTCTCGTGTAAACGACCGACTCACCCGGAGCATCGCGTACCGGAAGACGTCGCGCTCATCGAGTCTGAAACCGAGCCGAGCCATGTCGGACGCGTAGCCTTGGGCCGGTTCAAAGTGAAACTCCCCATCTCCATCTCGATCGTTCATTCGACCGGTAAAGACCAGGGTACCCGCGTCTCGTCGCACCTCGAACCGCACATCCCGCTCGCCTCTGCCCAGGGAGCGTACGTCCAGCCCGACAAGTTCATCGGGATCAGGCGAGAAACCCCAGTTTTCGCGGGAAAAGCCGTCGGCGGAGAGTTGCAAATGGATCCGCCCTCGCCGCCCAAAATCGGCATCCCAGTTTCCTTCAACGGTCTGACCTGCCACGCCACCGGCCATACTGAAGCACAACGACAGGCCGACGAGGGTCACGGACTTTTTCATAGCGTCTCTCATATGAATAGCGTCTCTGATATATGTGGTATGTAGCTTTGACGCCCCGGACCACCGAAGGGTTCGGACAGGCGGAAGGCGGTAGGGCGGTAGGGCGGTAACCCACCACGCGCCACCCAAAAAACAGGGTGGTGGGGTTTGGGGTTCCCGCCATACCGCCTTACCGCCATACCGCTTTCCGCCATACCGCTTTCCGCCATACCGCTTTCCGCCATACCGCTTTCCGTCCGGCTAAACGGGCGGAGGATCACGTATCCAACATCACAGCCGATAATCTCAAGGCTCAGTAGTATGTTGATACCCGTGACCGGCCTCGCTCGCCGGGGCCGGGTTATCAACTGACCATTCCTGCGCTTAGCGCGGATTTAAAAAATTATGGAGAAGCACAATGTCAATCCGTTCATCCAAGTGGGCAGCCGTGGGGCTGGCCCTCACTTTTGGTGTAACTGCATGTAGCAACGTCGATACGCCTTCGGGACCCGGCGAACAAGCATTTGACGCCGCGGAAACGCAGGCGCAGCTCGCACAGGTAGACGCGAGTTTTGACACCCCAGCATTCCAGAGCTTGGCTGTTCTGGGTGGAAGCTTCGGATCCTCGGCTGGAGCAGTCGCTTCGGCGGCCGCCGAGATGCTGGACGTTTCTACGCCAGGATCTGTGTCGCTTGCCGGTCTGGCAAGTGCCGCGAGTGACCGCATGCGAATGGCCTATGCTTCGGCATCCGCCTCTCTCGCTCCGATCATCCCTGCAGCATGGTTGGGCAATACCTACGTCTACGATCCGGTTACCGAGGCGTATGTCCTTGACCCGGAAGCGACCGGCGCGCCGGCCAACGGCATCCGATTCATCCTCTATGCCGTAAACCCGATTACCGACGCGGTCATCGTTGACACGGAGATTGGATACGCCGACGTGCTGGACGTCGGGACGACTAACTCGACGGCGGTCCAACTCATCCTCGTATCCGGGGGTGTGACGTATCTCGATTACACCATAACGGCAACAGGCGTGATCAATGCGCCGGTCTTCGAGATCGCTGGGTTCATCACCGACGGTACGGAGCGCGTAGACTTCACGCTGCGACATGCCATACAAGTGACGATCGGCGATGCGACCGTCAACATCGACTACGACATTTCAACGAACACCGAATTCAGCGTGCTCGTGGCGGTCGTGTTGACTGGTACGGAAGCAAACAGCAACGTTTCAGTGAACATCACACTGGAACATCAGGCCAACACCGTGACGCTGATCGGTAGCGTGGAAAACGGAAGTGGTACGATCGAAGTAACCGGAAACGGCCAACTCTTCGCGATCATCACGATCATCCCGGACGGCGTAACCGTTACGGATCAAGACGGCAATCCGATCTCGCAGGAGCAGCATGAAGCTCTAGCACGGATTTGGAAAGTCGTCGAGGATGTCTTCGAAGTCTTCGACGATCTCTTCGATCCCATCGAGTGGTTGTTCAATTTCGGCGGTTGATAACACGGTACCGATAGTGAAGTGAGAAAACGCCCCGCAGTTGCGGGGCGTTTTTTTTGCCAGGGTAGGGGTACAGGTCAGGATCAATTCTTCGAGATGCGACTCACGACGGGCGCCAACACACCCCAGATGGTTCGTGCAACAATCCGGTGGCCCTCAACGTTCGGATGGATCCCGTCGGCTTGATTGAACTCAGGCACGGCACCAACACCCTCCAACAAAAACGGAATAAGTGTTCCGGAGGACTGTTGTGAAAGCTGTATGAACGTGTTTCGAAACATCGACGTATACCGATCACCGAGGTTGGGTGGCGCCTCCATACCGGCAATAACGATCTCGGCGTCCTGATTGGCCAACCGGGTTCGCTCGACGATCTCGGTCAAATTCGATGCCATAGCATGGACATCCAAACCTCTCAGCCCGTCATTTGCTCCAAGTTCCAACACTAGGATGCGAACATCGTAACTCGCCAACAAAAGATCTATCCGACTCAAACCGCCCGCCGATGTGCCACCGCTTTCCCCGGCATTTACGACACGCAACATGATTCCAGCGGAGTCGAATTTTTCTTGAATGAGCGCCGGGAACGCCTGATCGAGCGAAACACCAAGACCGGCAGTAAGGCTGGTTCCAAGGAAAAGGACCACAGGTTCGGACGCGTCGATCCGGGAGTTTGGTACGGAACTCTCGTCGGCGGCGTCGTGTTGAACATCCGGCGGGTCAGCTGTACACGCCAGACCGGAAAACAGCGCTGCCGCCACTATCTTACGAGTAGTGATCATCCGATAACATAGTCACCCGTTTGAGAGTCAGACTCTCGAACCTCTTCGGTGCATGAGACACCAGAACACCAACTTAAAAAAGCTAGGCATGGGCGGAGAGCAAGAACCAATCATTCGCGTTCGCGACCTGGAGCAGACCTATTCAAGCGCGGGTCGTCCGTTGACCGTACTACGGAACATAAACCTGGAGATCGAGCCTCAGGGTTTTGTCGCCATTATCGGCCCTTCTGGCAGTGGCAAGACGACGTTGTTGGGGTTGTTGGCTGGACTGGACCAACCGTCCGCCGGCACGGTCGAATTGGACGGCCAAGACGTCGCGCGATTGACGGAAGACGAAAGAGCCAAATTTCGACTGGGACGTGTGGGTTTTGTGTTTCAATCGTTTCAACTGATTTCGACCTTGACCGCGCGCGAAAACGTGCTCGTTCCGCTCGAGCTTGCCGGCAACCGCAACGGCCACGATCGCCACCAGGTGGTGAACGAGTTGCTCGCGCGTGTTGGTTTGGCGGACCGTACCGATCATTACCCGGCGCAACTGTCGGGGGGCGAACAACAACGCGTCGCCCTCGCGCGGGCATTCGCCAACCGGCCAAAGATCCTTTTTGCGGATGAACCCACAGGCAACCTGGACGCAAAAACCGGTGAGACCATTATCGATCTCATGGTCAATCTCAACCGTGAGGCAAAAACGACACTCGTTTTGGTGACACACGATCCGGAATTGGCCGGGCGAGCCCGACGTGTCGTACGGCTGAGTGGCGGAGAGGTTGTGGAAGATAAACTGAACGTCGTGCCGGCATGAGCAACGCTTTCGCGTTTCGCCACGCCTGGCGAGAAGGCAAAAAAACGTGGCGCCGCGTGGGGTTGTACATGGGGTCGATCACGCTCGGTGTTGCGGCCTTGGTAGCCATCAACTCCTTCCGCACGAATATCCTGACATCGATTCAAGCGGAATCGAGAAATTTGCTCGGTGCCGACCTCGAGGTCCACAACAACTCATCTCTCCCAGACGAAATCACAGTCACGCTCGACTCGCTGGAGACGGCGGGTATTTCAGTTTCGTACGTCACGACCGTGGCCACGATGGCGGTCGCTCCCGGAACAGAGTTTTCGCGTTTGGTGCAGGTGAAGGCGATCGAAGGTGGGTTTCCTTTTTATGGTGAGATCGGCACCGACCCGCCAAGCGCCTGGGAGGCATTTCCCGCAGGTGCGTTGGCCGTAGTCGATCCCGCCATTACCGTCGAGCTGGACGTCGGCGTTGGAGACACGATTCTCATCAATGATTTTCCCCTGGTCATCGCGGGGGTCATCACCACATCTGCAGGGGAAATCAGTTTCCTAGGCGCCATAGGACCGCGCGTTTTCGTCGCCGCACGACACCTCGCCAGTATGAACCTGATTCAACTCGGCAGTCTTGCACGCTACCAAGCGTATCTCAAAATCGGCGAGCCCGATGCGGTGCAGGCGGTCATCGACCACATGCGACCCGACTTCCGACGATTGGATATCGGTTACGACACGGTGGCTGAACGGGTGAATAACTTGACCGAAGCCGTTACGAATATGACACGGTTTCTGGGCCTGGTAGGACTCGTCGCGCTCCTGTTAGGAGGAGTGGGCGTTGCAAGCGCGATTCACGTATTCATTAAGGAGCGTTTGGATACGGTTGCCGTGCTTCGGTGTATCGGCGCAACACAACGGACCGTATTCACCGCGTATGTCCTGCAAGCCACCGCTCTCGGTTTGGGAGGTGCGTTGGCCGGTGTTATGCTCGGGGTCGTCGTTCAGCAAATCTTACCGGGGATTTTGGGCGGGTTCATCCCCATTGATGTCGGTACATCGGTCGATTGGTGGATGGTAGCAGTAGGATTACTGCTCGGCGTATGGGTTGCAGGGATCTTTGCGGTGTTGCCACTACTCGCCATACGAGACATCCCCCCGCTCCGCGCACTGAGACGCGAGTTCGAACCGACGAAAACACGTTTGGGGGCTCCGCGGATCGTAGCCTTCCTGGGGCTCGCGGCCTCCGTTGTCGCCATCAGCGTATGGCAAGCACCACGACCGGACATCGGCTTGGCGTTCGCGGTAGCAATATCGTTCACCACAGGGATGTTGTGGCTGACTGCATTGCTCCTTATCAAACTCACGAAGCGATTCTTTCCAAAACGCGCCCAATACGTGATCCGCCAGGGCGTTGCCAATTTGTTCAGGCCGCAGAACCAAACCGTCTCGGTAACGATCGCTTTGGGATTCGGCGCGTTTCTCGTCGGTACCATCTATGTGGTACAACGAAACATCCTCGATCGCTTCGACATTAGCGCTGACGTCACTCAACCGAATCTGACAGCGTTTGACATTCAACCCGACCAACGCGACAGCGTCGTCAAACTGTTTACCGACGCGGGCGCGAACGTAAGTCTTACACCGTTGATCCCCTCGAGGATGACCCATATCAACGGTCGGCCCGTTCTGGATGTGTTGAACGACAGTACGGGCACAACACGGGTTCCACGGTGGGCCCTGATGCGCGAATACCGACACACATACCGCGACTCCATCGGGCAGTCGGAACGTTTGCTCGAAGGGGATTGGTGGGACACAAACGGGGCAACCGAATCACCAGACCAAGACGTGGCCCTCGTCAGTATCGAACAAGACCTCGCGGACGTTCTGCACGTTGGAATTGGGGATCACATCACGTGGACGGTTCAGGGCATACCGATTGAAACGCAGATCGCAAGCATCCGCGAAGTAAACTGGGCACGGTTAAACCTGAACTTCTTCGTCGTGTTCGAGCCCGGTTCCATCGACCATCTGCCGCACTCGACAATCGCCATGGCACGTGTCGAAGATCCGATACAACGCGCAATGATACAACGCGATCTTGTTCGGGGTTTCAAAAATGTATCAGTCGTGGACTTGACGTTGATTCAAGACGCCGTCAACCGGATCATTGGTAAGGTGACATTGGCAATTCGTTTCATGGCACTGTTCAGTATCGCAAGCGGAATCCTCGTATTGGTCGGCGCCATTGCCACGTCCCAGTTCCATCGCATTCGCGAGAGCGTCCTGTTAAAAACGATCGGTGCCAGTAAACGTCAAATTCGCCAAATCTTTGTGACCGAGTACGCCACCTTGGGAAGTCTGGCCGGTTTCACGGGTGTGGTACTCTCCGGACTCGCCGGTTGGGTGTTGGTACGGTTTCTCTTCGAATTGACGTTTGCGATACCGAGCATGCCGTTGATCATGATCTGGGTGTCGGCGGTGTTGATTACGACGTTGATAGGTCTGGCAAGCTCACGGCGAATCGTTGCGAAACCGCCGCTTGCGGTGATTCGGGAAATTAACGAATAGGGGCCACTGACCCCACGGAAAAACACCCCACCCCACAAAACAGCTGCCACGAAATCCACGAAATCCACGAAAAACAACAGATTCTGTTGAACCACCTGTG
>JAZDDC010000176.1:0-10288 GCA_036679565.1 Gemmatimonadota bacterium | reverse complement strand
ACCGTCCGTCTTCCCTCACGAAAATTCGCGTAGATTTTCCTCTACTGGTAAAACGGTTTCCGCCCGAGTAGCCTGAGTCCGTCCAGTAATAGGTAATCCAGGCCACATCGCCCCGGACTGTTACCTGCGGTTGATGCATCTCCGTATGCACACGTTCTGCCCGCTGGAGATAGTCCCGGTAGGCGCGAATCTCATATTCCTTACCCTCTTTGAAGTAGGTATCGTTTTCACCGAACGAGGTAAAATCTGGATGGACATACGACGCGTAACGTTCGACGTCTCCTTGCTCAATGGCGTCCCACATGGCAATCAGGGTCTCGCGAATCTCTTGTTCGACGGACTGTGCTTGCGTCGAGGCCGGAGAAAGGAAAACGAGCACCGCTAGAGTCGCGCATGGTCGCACGGCGTGCATCAACGTATTTCGCATCGACAACATGGTCTTACCTCCTTGGTCGTTGGTCGTGCCTTCGCCTTTGTTGGCATGTGTTGCAATGCCAGGTGCGAGGAAGGAGAAGCGCCACGGAATCCACGGAAAATCGCGCTCGCGTTTCTGGGCCTCCATGTCCATTTGTAGCAGTAATCTGTTGGCGCGAAGCTATTTCGCAATATCGGTGGGGTTTTTAACAACGCCTGTGTTCCGTGGGTTCAGTGGCACCTTTTTCGTGAAATAAACACCGGAATCGAAACGTTGACGCAGCTTACTCCTGTGTAGACATACGCATTGTTCCCGCCAGTCCAATTATTCCCATCACGAACGCCAAAACCATCCAGATGAGTCCACTGGCGCTGGATCCCCCGCCACAACCACCGCCACCGGGGTTAAACGAGCCATCAATCCCGACGGCCGCAAATCCCTCATCGACGCCTTTGTACTCCGGGCTTTCTTCGCCAAATAGATCCGTTGCTGCCTGAAGTGCCCCGGAGCGGGAATCTTCGAAACTTGATTGGGTACCGAGATATGTGCTCAACGAGCGATAGAAAATCAGCTCCGCTTTCTGTTTGCCGATACCGTCAGCAATGTTCACGAACGCCTTGTTGTGAATGCCGCTATTTATGTGAACGCCTTCGTTGTCCGCGCACATGCCTCTCCAATCGTCGGTATGGGCCGGATGGTTGAACTGTGCGGGATCTTCCATGTTGCGTATCGGCCCGCCCGGTAAATCCTCGCCGATTAACCAGTCGTCGCGATCGACCATGGCACCGAAGATGTCTGAGAAACTTTCGTTGAGTGCGCCCGATTGCCAACGGTATTCGAGTTTAGCAGAGTGTTCGGTTACTGCGTGTGTAGTTTCGTGGGCCACAACATCTTTTACTGCAAATCCGTCACCATACGCCATCTGCGATCCATTCCAAAACGCATTTGGATAGTTTGCGCGGTAATGGACGGTGGACGTAATTGTCCCGCCTCGATTGTCGTAACTATCTCGACCGTGTGTACCGAAATAGTAATCGTATGTCGCGCCGACAAACTCGTGCGCGTTGTCGATATCATGGTCCCCGGTTTTATCGTCACGTTCGCCTCGACGCAACTTCCCCGGAAGGGACGCCCCATTTTCGGCAGAGTGGGTTTTCCTATCCCTTGAGACGTATAGCCTATCTAGAATGTCGATGACTTGGCCATTTCTCGCGTCCACGAAAAAGGCTTTGCGTTCGGGTAGGTCATTCTGACGCAACTCGACTTGCCACGCCAGGCGTGCCTTTGAGGATCGGTTGCGGCCCGGATAGATGACCAGTGCAATGGAGTCCAGCGTACCGTTGCGCATCTGTCCGCGTGCTACATCCAAGGCGGCATCGGCGCTTACGCGTGCGCGAGTGTTTGAGACTCGCAAATTGGGAATGGTGCTGTTTGTGATTGCAACTACGGTGCGACGGCGGTTCACGTGTAGGGTAATCTCAGAGCCATACACATTGATTCCCCCATACATTTGATTCAACGTCGTATGTGTCATACCCAACCGGTCTACACGATCTCTTGTGAACTCAAAATCCCCGCGCCGGCCGGTTATGCCGAAAACGTCCGCGTAACGGCGGATAAGCCCGTAACCAACATTCATGCCGTCTGCACCACGTGTTCCCGTGGCCCTTGATGATAGGCTGGTCCTGACAAAACTGGGCGTATTTGTGAGTGGATTTTCTGTGATTTCGAGACGCCCCGAGGCGTCACGTTTCAAAGTGACATAGTCATTGGATATCGAAGGACGGCATGCGATGGGAATCGGGGCATGTCGGTGCTCCTCAGTATCGATCGCAGGAGTCTCAGGTCTACCAACTTGACGCTTCTGACACATGAAAAGTGTCAGCGATTGATCGTCAGGGAAAGCCTATTGGCGCATACTCAGGAGGCGTATCTTGGAAGACCCTGCGCATCGAAAATGGTTCCCCCTTCAACAGCACTACGCATGCCACTGCCGATTGTATCAGCTATAACTGCCCTGACCATGGTCACGATTTCCCTGGCGAGCGCACAGGAGAGCCCATCTTGGGGGGCGTGCGCCCAGGTCGATACCGTTGTGGAGTTTCGTACAGCCGAATGTACCAGCGTCCGCCTACCACTTCGGTATCCGGCTGGCACCGACTCAATTTCGATCGGTGTAATGCGTATCAGGGCGGCCGATACAGCTATTGCGCAAATCTGGTTTCTCGACGGTGGCCCGGGTGATGCCGGCTCGGCGTCCCTGGGTCGATTGGCCCGTGTGCTCGATATGCCGGATATCGACATCTATACGCTGGACCATCGTGGCGTGGGGCAGTCGGCGCTGCTTCGTTGCCCGGAACAACAAGCGGCGCGCAGTTCGGAAGGTCACGAAATCAGCAGGGAGGAATGGGCGGGATGCATTGCATACATCAGCGAGTCGCGACCGGACCTTGACGCGTTGACCGCGGCGAATACGGCGATCGATCTCAATAGGTTGATTGACGCCATGCGAGAACCCGGCAAGCGAGTGGTTCTCATGGGGGTTTCGTACGGTACGTATTTGGCGCAGCGGTATCTCCAACAATTCCCCACTCAACCAGACGCGGTGATTCTCGACGGCATCGTACCATTGGATTGGTCATTCGCCGAATTCGACTCGGGTTTGGACCTAACCGCCCGGCGTGTGCTTGGCCGGTGCGCTGAGGATATTGAATGTCGTGACCGCCTGGGTGCGGATCCGGTGCAAACCACCACCAGTCTGTTGGATTCTCTTGCAACCGGACATTGTGGTGGTATTGGACTCACTCCTCAGCTCGCGCGACTGGTGTTAGGCAGTATGCTCATGGTGGACGCCGTCCCGCACGCATTTCTCATGGGATTCATCCATCGCGTGCAGAGATGTGCCTGGCACGATCGGATTGCCGTGCTCCACATGTTCCGGGAAGTGTTTTCGGACCTGGCCGAACCACCATCCCATTCACCAGTTTTACAACGTCACGTATCGATGTCGGAGCTGTGGCCCGTTGATGCGCCCGACTCCACAACGTTTGAAGAAGCGCTCAAGCGCTACATCATGACCACAGAGGTCAGTGCATCCTTTGCACGCACGGCGCGGGTATGGCCCGTATACGAACGGCCCTCCGATGGGGAAAATCTAGTGCGTTATGACGGACCCATGCTGCTTCTTCATGGCGGATTTGATCCGACGATGCCGATAGAACGGTTACGCGAAACGCGTGACCTGTTTGGTGGTTCGCATCAGTCTTTTGTTCTTTTTCCGGATGCAGGGCATGTCGTGGTCAACGAATCGGCATGTGCTGTCGGGGTTTATCAATCGTTCATACGGGATCCGGAAGATGTTCTTGACACGGCCTGTATGGCCATGCTGCCCACGTTGTCTTTGAAACCCACGGTGGATCAGTCTAAGTCGATTTTCGGTGTAGATGATATGTGGGGCGATACGGTGAGTTCTCTTGATTCGCTGTTGTTTGTGTCCGTCTTCAGATTCTCGGCGCTTGTGATTGGGCTCGCCGCGCTGGTGGCCGCCGCTTTTCAGTTGTGGAAGACACGCGGCGTGGTGTTGCGGAGTTGGATAAAAACCGGTGCCATGTTCTTGTTCTGGGTTCTTGTTTCTGGGGCTGTTTGGATCGGTATTTTCATAGTGCCGTTGTTGATTCGCTATGATCTGGCAATGGTGTCGGCACTAACCCTCATTGTGCTCCACGTCCTCATTGGTACTTGGTTCGTCAAGCGCTTCGCCGTCCGAAGGCTTGCCCGTTCCTGACGGTCTGCGTTCTTGTGATTCCGCATCGGCTGCTGCAGATGATGCGGCCACCCGTTCGATAACTTCTGAATTGTGAAGTTTCCACATCTGCCCGATGAGTGTGAGCAGAGCGATCAAAAAGGCTCCTCCAATTGCGAGGTCTGTTTGTTGGACCGCGATGATCACAAACAAGGCAGCGTAAAGCGTCACGGTAATGGCGGGAAGGACGGGATAACCGGGAACCACGAACGGGCGTTCTATCCACGATCGTGTTACTCGCAGACGAAACAATGCCAGTAGCACCATCGCATCGACTGAGATCGCGACGAATGCGAGGTATTGGATCAGTCGTTCGAATGATCTTGTCATTGCCATTGTAAAGATGATCGCAGTCACGACGAGGAGGCCAACGATTGGCGTACCACCTTCGGACAGTTGACTAAAACTCCGCGGCGCGAGCCCCGCCCGTGATAGGCCATAGGCCACACGCGGCAGGCCCATGAACTGCACGTTCAGACTACTGACCAGAATGACCAGGGCGGCGACCGTGATGATGCGTCTACCGGGCTCTCCAAAGGCTGTCGCCGCAACATCGGCCGCAACAAGCGGGGAACCCGCCGCTTGCTCCGGGGACATGGCTACGAGGAATGCAAGATTGACAAGTAGGTAGAGGACGGCAATCGCGATTGCGCCTCGTATTAGAACCTTGGGTAACGTCGAACCCGGTTCCTCGACTTCACCCGCCATTTTGAGGAAATCGTCCCAGCCGTAGTATGTGAAGGAGACAGCGAGGTATGCCAAGGCGAAGCCGAGCAGAATCCCTGTTTGAGACGTGTCGGTAGGGACGTTCGTGATGGGTTCCGCTCCGCCGCCCCAAAAACCCGCACCGATGATGAGCAGAATCAACCCCACCTTTGCCATCGTCACAATATTCTGAACCCACCGTCCGGTACGTAGGCCCATGAGATTGATGGCGAGGAAGACGCCGACGGTAGCGGCGGCCCAGGCGCGTATTTCCCCCCAACCGGTGAGTAAGATCAGATACTCACCAATAACGATCGCTTTCGACGCCGCCGAAAACCCCCGCGTCACGATGATCTCGCCCCATCCGGTGACAAAACCGGCGAGCGGACCGAACGCTTCCTTCGCGTAGAAGAACTTGCCGCCAGCTTTGGGATACATCGCGGCAAGCTCAGCAAAGACAAGCGACGCAAGGAGCGCGACCACACCGCCGAAAAGCCACGTCAACAAGATGGGCACCGGTTCGCCCAGATATCCGGCGATGAGACCCGGTGTGCGCAAGATGCCCACGCCAATGACGGCGCCGACTACGATAGCGAGCCCGTCCGCAACGCCGAGTATGCGTTTTAAGCCGGTTTCATCGGATGTATTCACATGATTGTTGGCGGTGAGGGTCTTGTTACGTGTTCTGTTGGGGATAAATACGCCGGACCGGTGCTGGGCGATAGATCCGTCGAGGTTTTTTTGCCACAGAGGCCACAGAGAAAGATAGAGGTCACAGAGAGGTTTTTTTGGGATACCTAAGAAGCATCTAGTTGCCCAACCCTGACTCTCAACGCTCAGGCGGCCGAAGTAAAAAAGAGTTGTTCTCTGTGACCTCTATCTTTCTCTGTGGCCTCTGTGGCAAAGAACCGAGATTCCCAGAGTTCGCCGTAACCATCCAACCCGCACACAAAAACGGGAGCTCTTTCGAGCCCCCGTCCGCCTTCAGTTTGTTACTAACCTCGATCTAATTGCTCGGACTTTCCTGTTGGCGGGCAGTCCACGGCGGCACGACTTCGTTCATTCGTGCGTATGCGATGGCTTGGCCGAGATGCTCATGCATGTCACCGGCGATGACATAGACAGCCTGCATTACCGAGCGCGTCTGACCAAAGAACTGGATCTCTGAGTGCATCTTTTCCGCAGTCAGGTTCTCAATGGCCTGGCCGAAATGCTCTGACGATACACGCAGGTGCCTCAAGACTTCATCTTTATCCGTGACTTCTGGCAGTGTTGAGAAAACTTGATTGCCGGCCGGCACGCCTTCGGGTGTTTCGACGCCCCACGCCGCGGGCACGGCATAGTATTCCGCGGCCATCAGCATGAAAACCTGGCTCACGGTGCGCACGCCGTCCATGGGTTGCCAAGAATACTTGTCGGCCGGCATGGCTTCGGCAAGTTCTATGAACTTCGTTGCCATTTTTGTGAAGTCTTCGGAGTAATGCGACATGCCTGCTTGATCGCTGCCTTCTTCGTGATCGTGCTCCTGTGCCAACGTCGGTGAGGATGCGACGACAGCGAACAGGGCGAGTGCCATACCGGCACGATTCCTCGTTTTCACGAGTTGCATGGGTGATGCTCCTTGGTGCGTGGTCCAAAAGTGACGGCTCCGACTCGAATGTACCGAGTACGACCGGCGTTTGTACCCCACGATGACGAAAAAGACTCAGGTGTTTTTCGGTGCGCTTCGGCACTGGTTTCGGTCTGGAACGGCGCAGGTGACTGGTGCTTTAACCCAGCAACGTTTCCAACCGGTCCAGACAACTGGCCCAGCCCTGCGCATGGCCCGCGCGGGACTCCTCGTTGGGGAAGAATTCTTGAGTCAACGTGACTTCGGTGTTGCCGTTGGCTTCCACGAAGTCGACGGTCACGAGTGTTTGACCCGCATCATGCCCGATGTCCAGTTTCTTCCCTTCCTCTTCCCACTGCCATGTGTAACGGAGGCGGTGCGGTCGGTTTATCTCCTGGTAGGTGCCTACTGCAATGTGTTCTCCTCCATCAGCTCTTCTCATATGTATGCGGTAGCGTCCGCCAATCGTGAGATCCACTTCAACTCGTGAGACATGTGTGTCTTCGGGCGATGACCACTGTTTGAGTTGCTCCGGTTCTGTCCACGCCCGAAAAACGGCGTCGGGGGTTGCTTTGATAAGTCGCGTCATCTTGAGCGACGTTGTGGTTTCCGCGGTCATGAATCGTCCTCCCGTGTTGTTCTGTTCTCGAAGTAGCGAGACAGCGAGTCGAGTTGGCCCTCCCAGAAGGCGCGGTATGTCTCAACCCATTGTGCGGCCCCGCGCATGGGCGATGCGTCTAACCCGCATCGGCTCAACCGGCCGTCGCGTGTCCGCCGCACCAACCCCGCTCGCTCCAGCACTCTCAAATGTTTTGATATTCCGGGCCGCGAGATATCAAACGGCTCGGCCAACTCCCCGACCGTCGCATCGCTTTGCGCAAGACGCGCCAGGATACTGCGGCGGGTTTCGTCGGCCAGGGCACTAAAGGTCAGGTCAAGCTGATGAGCAGTGGTAACCATATGGCTACCAATTATGCCATGCGTTTCAAACCCCGTCAAGTTGTGCTGAACTTTATCCAAGTCCTTGCCCTGCAATACATTATGAAGTTCACATTTGACCTGTCAACGATTGGGACGGCGTAGTATGTTGTTTTTTAGAGGTGTGTTGGAAAACTTGCAAGAGCATACTCGTATGCAGTGAGGAGAAAGCATGACACCACGCGCTAAGGGCCTTTTCGTTTTCGCCGCCGTTGGTTTCCTGATTGCCGGCGCCTCATCCGTTTCGGCGCAAGTCCGGTATCCGGAGACGAAAGTCGAACACGTGACAGATAGCTATCACGGCACGCGAATCGTCGATCCGTATAGGTGGTTGGAGGACCAGGAGTCCGAGGACACACGGGCCTGGATCGGAAGTCAAAACGACTTCACCACGGAAATTTTGGCAGGTGTACCGGGCAGGGCACTCATCGCCGCACGCCTCGGTGATATGCTCAAAGTCGGTGTTGTTGGTACACCAACCGTGCGTGGCGACCGTTATTTCTTTAGCCAACGAGCCGCTGACCAAGACCTGTTTGTCATTTACATGAGGGCGGGCATCGACGGGCGCGATATTCCGTTGATTGATCCGCACATCATGGCGACCGAAACACCAATGAGTGTGGGTGTGCAAGCGATCAGTGACGACGGATCGGTTCTGGCGTACGGGATACGCCAGGGCGGTCAAGACGAGGTGACGGTCAGGTTTTATGACGTCGATGGGCGAAAAGTAATGGGCGATCATCTACCGCGGGCGCGCTACTTTGGTGTCGCATTTACTCCGGACAATCGGGGTGTTTACTACACACGGTATACTGACGAGGGGCCGCGCCTATATCACCGAGTTTTGGGGGAGCCGGAAAGCGAGCGACTGGTTTACGGCGAGGGTCTTCCGGCCGAGAAGATCATGTTTGGCCAACTGTCCGACGACGGACGTTGGTTGCTCATCACGGTTTTGGAAGGCACGTCGGGCGGGAGTGATCTTTATGTCGTGAGTCTTGAAGCCGGCATGGGTTCGGTCACGATGGTTGAAAACACTGGTAAGAATTACCAGGCAACGTTCGCGGCAAACCAAATCGTTATTCAAACAGATTGGGATGCGCCGAATGGGCGCATCATGGTTGCCAACCCAGAACAACCCGGGCGAGACAACTGGCGCGAGATCGTTCCAGAGAAGGAACATGTTGTTCAGGGTTTCTCGTTAGCGGGTGGGTTTCTTTGGGTGAACTATCTGGAAAACGTTGTAGGGCGGGTGCGGGGATTTGACCTGGACGGCACGCACATACGTGATATCGAACTCCCCGCGCTCGGCAGTATATCGGGTATGACGGGCGATTTTGACCGCGACGAAGCGTTCTTTTCGTTCACTTCATACAACACACCGCGCACCACCTTCCGCTATTCCGTATCCCGAGATGAACGGACGGAATGGTACCGGCAGGCAATCGATTTCGATTCGGACGGATACGAAGTTCAACAGGTGTGGTACGCGTCGAAAGATGGCACGCGTGTGCCGATGTTCCTGGCGCATCGGAAAAACATTGTACTCGATGGGAGCCATCCGGTTTACCTCACGGCGTACGGCGGCTTCAATATCAGTTTGACACCCAGCTTCTCCGCACAAAGCGCCCTGTGGATGGAGCGTGGAGGTGTGCTCGCCGTCCCGAATCTCCGTGGTGGTGGAGAATTTGGAGAGATGTGGCACGAGGCCGGGATGTTTGAGAACAAACAGAATGTGTTCGACGACTTCATTGCAGCGGCCGAATGGCTCATCGAGAACGGTTATACGTCACCGAGCCGTCTTGCGATCGCCGGAGGATCCAACGGCGGCTTGTTGGTGGGTGCTGTGATGACGCAGCGGCCTGATCTTTACCAAGTCGTCGTGTGTTCCGTTCCCCTCATTGACATGCTGCGTTTCCATGAATTCCTTGTGGGTCGTTATTGGGTTTCCGAATATGGATCGTCAGAAGATCCAGCACAGTTCGATTACCTCCAGGCATATTCTCCGTACCACAATGTCAGTGAGGGCGCTGAGTATCCAGCGGTTTTATTCGAAACGGGAGATGGCGACACCCGTGTCGCGCCGTTGCACGCAAGGAAAATGACGGCGTTGATGCAGGCGGCTACGGGATCTGACCGGCCGATCCTTTTGCGTTACGATACGGAGGCTGGTCACTCCGGCGGTTTGCCAGTAAGCAAGACGATAGAGGATCTCACAACGCGATTGAGTTTTGTGATGTGGCAGCTTGGGATGTTGGATGAGCTGACACCCTGAGGGCGGAAAACGGTAAGGCGGTACGGCGGTAAGGCGGTACGGTGGTGTCCAACAAACAAACGACGCCGGAGGGAGTGCCTCCGGCGTCGTTTGCTGCAAAATCCTACCGCCCTACCGTTTTCCGCCCTTCCGTCACGTCGCCTTCGTGATCGGGCGAGCCCCGTATAAGACGATTTGGTTAACGGGCAAAAATGTGCCATCATTTTTTGCCTTGTAAGGACGCAAATGGACGTCGAAAAGCTTGCCCACTCGAAAAAGTTCTCGTCCCGACCATATACGAGAAATGCGTTCGCCGAAAACGTTTGAAACTGCGGTGTGGATATGCTCAACACCGCATCCAGATTTGCCAGTCGATCCGTACCGACATACGGAATCGTGTCGAGGCCAAGAGGGGTTGGAGCTTCGATGAAATAGTTGGCATAGAGTTCGGGTGGATACTTGAACGATTCAATCAACAGCGAAGTGGCAAAACTCCAACCACCGCGAAACGTAAACTGGCCGTTCAGA
>JAZDDC010000175.1:0-2551 GCA_036679565.1 Gemmatimonadota bacterium | reverse complement strand
ATGGGACCGGAATTGTGGCCAGGGGCAACCGACGGCACGCTGATCAACATGTTGATCGTGGAAGATCAAGCCGGCGTCGGGAATGTGCGCGAAATCGTTGCGACACCAGGTGTCAGTGTAGTATTCGCCGGACCCGGCGACTTGCGGCGGGCGTACGACGGCGATATGGAAGCGGTGGAGAATGCTATTCAAGCGGTACTGGCGGCGTGCAAGGAGTTCGCCGTTCCTTGTGGCATCACAGCCGGCGTGGATGATATCGCGGAACGGTTGGAACAAGGCTTCAGGGTCATCATTGTGACCCAACCCGAAGCGCTACCGGTCGGGCGCGCCGCCGCAGGCCGATCTGACTAAGTCACGCGACACTGAGGATGTTAGGCAGTACACGGGAACAGAGGTATCAGGCACGCAGCAAGAGTTTAACCACTCGGAGTGGATTCAAACATGAAATTTCAACATTTACAATTGTTAGTCGCCGTAGTGGCCATATACACCGTCGGTCTTTCGGCTACGGATCGGCACACTCACGAAACAAACTCGCGGTTGCTGACTGACCTTAACCACATCGCAAGCGATACGATCGTGAGCTTCTCTAAACATGTGTTTCCAATCATCAAGCGAACCTGCGAGCCTTGCCACGGTGGAACCGGAGAAGACGGGGAAGTGGTCATCGAAGAAGGACTCAACATGACCACGTACGAGGGACTGATGGCTGGATCACTTTACGGCACGGTTGTGGAGCCTGGGAACCCGGACGACAGTTATCTCGTCGAGCTTGTCGAAGCTGGCGACATGCCCAAAGAGGGCGACACGTTAACAGCTGATGAAATAGAAATTATCCGCCAATGGATCGCCGCGGGCGCCGAAAACAATTAACGTGGAGAACTCATGAGGCTGTCGTTCATCCTGTCGTTCCTGGTGTTGTTGGGCTTCGACCAATCTGTCCTCGCACAAAACGAAGCGCCCACCAAAGAACCCGTGTCGGCCCGTTGGCAAACCAATCACTCCATCGTTTTAGGCGGGGTAACAGTCGATTACGAGGCGGTGGTAGGCAGCATCATACTAAAGAATGACAGCGAAGCCGCCACGGCCGAGCTTTTTTACACCGCGTATACGCGTACTAACGGAAGAAGATCGGGCGACCGTCCCTTAGTGTTTGCATACAACGGAGGCCCAGGTTCCGCGTCCTTCTGGCTCCACATGGGTATTATGGGCCCCCGCCGCGTCATGACGCCCAACATAGGTCAACAGGCCCCACCACCGTATCCCATCGTCGATAATCAGTATGCGATTCTCGACGTCGCAGATGTCGTCATGATCGATCCGGTTGGAACCGGATTCAGTCGGCCTGCCGGGGAAGCCACAGGAAAGGACTTTTGGGGAGTCGATGAAGACGCCCGTTCGCTTACACAGTTCATCCGCCGGTTCCTGAGCGAAAATGACCGGTGGAACTCGCCGCGATATCTACTTGGAGAAAGTTACGGAACAACACGGTCTGCGGTGCTCGCAAGACACCTCCAGGGCGCCAACATCGATCTCAATGGCATTATTTTGGTATCGGCGGTGCTTGATTTCAACACCATCTTGTTTCCTCCCGGCGCCGATATACCGTACATCGTAAATGTGCCGTCATACGCGGTGACATCAGCGTATCTCAATGCGTTGCCGGACGGCGCACCCCAAGATCTCAACGCCTTCATGAAAGAAGTCGAGGCATGGGCGCTCACGGACTACGCTACCACTTTGCTCGCCGGCAGTGCCGTGGACCCCGCGCAACGTGTACGCACCATCGAGCAAATGCACCGGTACACTGGTCTGTCTCGAGATTTCCTCGACAAGTCAGACCTCCGCGTCACGGCACCGGAGTACGAAAAAGAATTGCTTCGTGATCGTGGGTTGGTCGTTGGCCGCCTGGATGCTCGTTTCACAGGACCAACGGGAGACATGCTGGAGACGACACCTTCACACGATCCGCAATCGACAGCCATTAGCTCCGCATATACATCGGCGTTCAATTCCTACATCCGCGACGAACTCGGCTACGATGGCAATCGCGAGTACGTTCCCAGCGGTATGGCACGCCCTTGGAACTGGGACCGCGGCAACAATATTGGCTTCGGTCTAGGCGGCATCCCAAACGTCGCGCCAGACCTAGCCGTGGCTATGCAGAGGAATCCCCGTTTAGAAGTACTCCTGATCAACGGAATCTACGACCTCGCAACACCCTACTTCGCCGCCGTGTGGACGATGGACCACATGGGGTTGCCCGCAGACCTCCGCGACAATATCCAACGCGTCGACTTTGCCGCCGGCCACATGATGTACGTCGAAGAAACCCTGCTACCCCTCTGGCGCAGTACGCTCGAAGACTTTATTCAACGCACATCAACGCCCACGACCGAATAATTTCCTTTCTGAGCGTTGAACGTTGAGCGTTGAGTGTTGAATGTTAGTTCATACCCAGCTCTCGATCCAACTCCATGTACACCCTCCGTAACGCTCGTTCTCCTTGACTCGATCGTAGCGACCAGGTTTCCAAGTCTCCGAAGTCGGC
>JAZDDC010000174.1:0-3350 GCA_036679565.1 Gemmatimonadota bacterium | reverse complement strand
ACGTACGATTGGTTACGCGGATTCTTACCGGATGTCATTGACTTAGGTCGTCAAGATCCAAAAGGTTCCACCGGAATTGGCATCGCTCGCGCTGGTCGAGTCTGTCGGCGTCGAGGTGTCGGAAGTGAATGGGAGCAGCGCATCACCTGATGCTGTAACGGGAAATTTCACAACAAGTTACGCCATCACATCAACATCACACCGATCTCATTCGCTCATGCCTTGCGATTGACCTCACCCATTGGCAGTGATTGGTCTTACGCGACCATCGATCGGTTCAGGGTTGCGCTAACCTAACGTTTGAAAGTCGGGGCAACGTATGCAACTCAATCTAAACCGGACGGCACGATGGGTGAGTACCGCTCTTCTGGTTTCGTTCTTCACGGTCATCGCGCCTGCTCACGCGATGGGACAGTCGGGCGATTCTCATGAGGAGGTCGATGGGCTGCTCGAGGTAGTCAACTATTACCATGAATTTGCAACATCGGACTTCACTCACATTTTGGAAGCCACGCAGCGCTTTGAAGCGTTAGCGGCGCAACATCCGGTAACGGAGGATCATCCGGCCGGTTGGTTGCCCGCCTACTGGACCGCATTTGCGTACTCCCAACTCGCGTTGTTTGCCAAGGACAAGAGGTTTAGACCTTACGTGGAACTTGCTCAGCTGTACTATGAGCGCGCTTGGTCCGGTAAACCATCGGAAGAACCCCGGATGAACGCGGACTTCTTTGCGTTGAAAGGTTTGATCTTGGGGTTTGTCCAAACGGCCGACCCTGCGAATGCCGGTAAACACAAGGCGGATCAAGAAGAACAATGGGGAATGGCACAGTCGGCGGACCCCAACAACCCCATGGTACTCATGGACCAGGGGCTTACGCTTCTTCCTAACACGGACACGCGCGCCCGTGCGTACGAATTACTCGACCGCGCGATCGAGCTTTACGAACCACGACTTGGCAAAACGGAACCAAATTGGGGACGTGAGTTCATTGATGTTTGGATGGGGAGTTATCCGCGCCTGAACGATGGTGAGGAGGCTGAGGTGAACGGTGCAGCTTTGGCAAACAATCCGTGAGCCTCTTGAAAGGCGGACGATGGTCCATCGCAAGCGCCGTTGCTGTTGCGTTGTCCGCGCACTTTGGTGTTGCGGCAGCTTTTGCTCAGGAGCGTGATCTGTTGGCGGCACCGGTCGATCAGTGGCGCATTGTCCAAGATCGAGCAAACGGAGGGGATGTGCCTTCTCTCACCCGTGAGGATGCGGGGCTCACGATCCTGACCGGTGCGGCGTCGATTCTGTATCAACCGGACGCTTCGTTGACCGGCGATTTCAACGTTCGAATCGAGTTACACCAGTTCGATCCCGGCGGGAGAAACGAGGGCTTTGGAGTTTTGTTTGGCGGCGTGTCTTTGACGTCCGTTGAGCGCCAACGTTACACGTACTTTCTGATTCGTCAGGACGGATCCAGTCTTGTCAAAACAAGGACAGGCCGTTCTACCAGTGTCGTTCGTGATTGGCAGCCCAGCGCCTCCACACGTTCCTGGGAGTCTCGCGATCCGGACGCGGACGTGGTCGGGAATACGCTCATGATCGAGGCGAACGGAGAAACGGTTCGGTTCTTCATCAACGACCAGGAGGTATGGGATGTGCCGCGTAGCGATCTACACACCGATGGCCTCGTCGGTCTCCGAGTGAATCACGGACTGCGTGTGCGCGTGGCGGAAATGGTGGTAGTCCGGTAAGGCGGTAGACCGGTATGGCGGTACGTGCGCGGTCATTGCATTCTGTTACCGCCTTACCGCCTTACCGCCTTACCGCCTTACCGCCTTACCGCCTTACCGCCTTACCGCCTTACCGCCCGATTGTCTCCCCTGGCAGCGGCGGTGTTAACAACGGGGCGCGCCGCGCTTTTGTTGCCTGTTCGAAAGCGTATCCCAGTGCTAACAGCCGCGGTTCGCTGAAAGCCGTGCCAAGAAAAGAAATGCCGACTGGCAACCGGTTTGTTGTGAACCCGGCTGGCACGATGAGGTCCGGAAACCCTGTGAGGTTCGCGATGTTCGTGGCCGTCGGGCCACCGTTGCGGCCGCCACCGCTCAGCAGTCCGGGTCTCAGTGGTGAAGTGGGGTACACGATGGCGTCCAAGTTGCCGCTGGCTATTAATCCTTCAATGATGCTGCGTACCATTGGGAGTCCGTGGTCGCGCATGGCGATGTACTCATAGTCCGTGACCGCGCCGCTTTCGTTCTCGCGTTGTAATAGACTCCAGCGGGGTGGATTGGGGTTAGTGCCGTCGGCGGTCGGAGAAGTTATCCTCGTTGACTGGGCAACTAACTCCGCAAGTGTCTTTGGGTACTCCGGTCCGATGGTGCTCAGGTAGGCGGGTATTTGGTCGCGGAATTCCCTCCAGCGAATTGTTGTGTACCAAACGCCCTTCGCATCGAGCAGCCACTGCGGCAGCTGCACGTCAACGATGGTCGCGCCCGCGGACCGCATGGCCTCCAAAGACGCATTGATGATCCAATCGACTTCTGAATCCTGCCCAAGGACCTGACGTACGATGCCGATACGTGCGCCGGAAAGCGCATTGACGTCAAGGAATTGTGTGTAGTCGTCTGCAATGTGACCATCGCTTTTACTTGTGGCCGCGGCTGACAAGACCATGGGTCGGTTTGAGTCCGACGACGCCGTTAGCGGTAGACGGGCCGCGAATGGACCCACCGGTGTCGGTACCGATTCCCAGTTGGGCGAACCACGCAGCGATCGCCGCGCCGGTTCCACCCGACGAACCTGAGGGCGTCCGTGTTAGGTCGTGTGGATTTCGGATGACGCCGCCCAGCGAACTTATTGGGCCACCGGATGCAAGTTCACTCATGTTGAGTTTGGCGAGGATGATCGCACCCGACTCGCGGAGTCTCCGAGTGATGAAGGCGTCGTCCGGTGGAATCGAACCCGCGAGCATTGTCGATCCGCCGGTTGTGGGCATGTCGAACGTATCCACATTGTCTTTCAGCACGACCGGGATACCGTGTAACATCGAGCGTGGACCGGTGGTCCTGCGCTCTATGTCTCGCTCTCGTGCAACATCGAGTGCGTTTTCATTCAACCAAATCACGGCGTTGATTGCCGGGCCGAACTTATCGTACGCGGCGATGCGGGCAAGGTAGAGTTCGACGAGTCGTTCGGATGTAAGGGTACCTGCATCAAACGCCGCGTTGAGGTCTTCGACCGTTGCTTCTGACAGTGCCACGTTCTGAGCGTGTGCCGCGACATGCGTACCAAGTAGCAGGGCCACCGTGACCACGGCAAACATGCCAACTCGAACTCGGCGTCGTGGGCGCAAAATCGATGGAAT
>JAZDDC010000173.1:0-3126 GCA_036679565.1 Gemmatimonadota bacterium | reverse complement strand
GGGATGTAACGCCTCCGTCCAAAAAGCGTTTCGACGTACCCTTTTTCCCGCGCCTGCTCGATGGCCTTGTCGAGATAACTGCGGACCCCGGCGAAGCGTTCAAAGTATGTGGCTATGAATTCTTTCGCATCATCGGTGGATATTTCCAGCTGCTTGGAAAGCGCAAACGGTCCCTGACCGTAGATGGTCGCGAAGTTGATCGTCTTTGCACGCGCACGCATTTCGGACGTTACATCACCAACATCGAGGTCGAAAATGATCGCGGCCGTTTCACGATGAATATCACCGCCGCGCCCGAACGCATTGATGAACGCTTCATCACCCGAAAGATGCGCCAGGACACGCAATTCGATCTGCGAATAGTCGGCCACGACAAACGTCATGCCTTCACCTGGCACGAAACAGGTTCTGATGGACGCGCCGCGTTCGGTCCTGACGGGAATATTCTGAAGGTTGGGGTCCGACGAGGATAATCTTCCCGTGGCGGCCCCGGTCTGATGGAAGCTGGTGTGTATCCGGCCGGTTTTTGCATTCACGTTCCGCGGCAGACTCTCGAGATACGTAGACATCAACTTCGAGAGTTCGCGGTACTCAAGCAGCAATTGCGGGACGGGATGTCCGTCCGCCGCGAGTTGCACCAACACATCGGCGTCGGTTGACGGTCCGGTCTTGGTTTTCTTAACGACGGGAAGCTGCAGTTTTTCGAACAACACGTGCCGCAGTTGCGGGGTGCTATTGATGTTGAAATCCGTTCCAGCTTCCTCATGGATGGACTGCTCAAGCTTTTGCAGTTCCTCGCGAACCTCCTTGGCCAATTGCGCCAACCGAGCGGTGTCCAATGCGATCCCGCGCCACTCCATGTCGGCAAGCACGGATACGAGGGGCAACTCAACGTCACGAAGCAGATCACGCAAGCCACCGTCCGCCAACGTCGGCCATTGCGCCTTGTGCAAACGCAAGATGACATCTGCACATTCGGCCGCGTACATCCCGACACGCTCGACTGGCGCATCAAGGACCGAGACTTTGTTTTTGCCAGAACCCAGCACCGCATCCAGCGATGGAGCGTCACCCCACAACTCTCTGCTCAGCACCTCGAGTTCGTGAGACCGCTTGCCCGGTTCAATTAAGAAACTGGAAACTTTAACATCGTCCTGAATTCCGCCGAGCCTAACACCGTGGCGTTGTAGTCGCAGGACCAACCGTTTGACGTCGTGTGTGATTTTGGAAACCGAATCATCTTCAAGCAGCGAGACGAGCGGTTGCATCGACTCGCTTGTCAGAGACGGCAGATGTGCATCAGGCGGAGCATCCATCAGATCCAGCGTAGGTTGCCCTGTTATCAGTGGGAAGTACCACGCCTGACCGTCGCCGCACCCGATGGAGAGACCGACCAACTCTGATCGCAGCGGTTCCGAACCCGTCGATAGAGAAAACACGCTGACCTGCTCCGCCTTACGAGCCAACTCGACGGCAGTTGCAACGTGTTCGACTTTGCCAACGATCGTATAGTTCGTTTTCCTTTTCTTTGTCGGCGCAGCCGTTTGCCCAATTCGTGGTAGCAGCGTGTGAAACTCCAACTCCGTAAACAAAGCCCGCAGGGCTGGCACATCGATATCCGTCGTGCGCAACGCATCGAAGTCGATATCGACCGGAACATCCTTGTGGATCGTGACCAGCTCACGACTGAGAAGGGCGTTGTCCGCTTCCGCCGTGAGTGCCTCACGAGGACGTTTGGCTTTGATATTTTGGACGTTGGCCAATGTGCCGTCGAGATCGCCATACTCTTGCAGTAGTAGTCGTGCGGTTTTGTCACCGATTCCTTTGACACCGGGGATGTTGTCCGACGTATCTCCCACCAGTGCCAAGTAGTCAACAACACGCGCGGGTTCTACACCCAGGCGATGACTGGCGTTTTTTTCTGTGATGAGTTCTTCGCGTACCGCGGCGGGTCCGCCACGACCGGGGTTGAGCAGTGAAACGGTGGGCGAAATAAGTTGGTAAAAATCTTTGTCGCCCGAAACGATCACGGCATGCAAACCATTTTTTGCGGCGTTCACCGCAAGCGATCCAATTACATCATCGGCTTCGAAACCATCGACCGAGATCAGCTTGACACCGAAGGCGCGAAGCATTTCGCCGATGCGCAACAGTGCGTTGTCAAAACTTTCCTGCAACTCCTCGTCGAGTTTCTCTCTGGTGGCTTTGTACGCGGGATATTTTTCTTTGCGGAAACTCGAACCCGCGTCGTGAACCCAAACGACGTATTCCGGTTTGTATTCCTCTCTTAACCGGAGCAGAAAATTCGCGATTCCCCACGCCGCGGACGTTTGTTCGCCGCGGCTCGTCGTGAGCGGTCTCGCAATCATCGCGAAAAATGCCCGGTAGATCAGTGCATAGCCATCGACAAGGAATAGTTGCGGCGTCGGAAGGTTGAGCATAGTGCCCGGCTGGAACGTGTGAAACGAAAAGCCCCGCCTACGAAACGCAGGCGAGGCTAACCACGACTGGGCGGAACCTACGACGCTTTCATGACACTGGAAGCGTGAAGCCCCTTATCACCGGTGGTAACTTCAAATTCGACGTCCTGCCCCTCGCTGAGGGTCTTGAAACCGTCCATTTCAATCGACGAGAAATGAACGAAAACGTCCTCACCTGAATCTTGTTCAATGAACCCATACCCCTTGGCATCATTGAACCACTTCACCTTCCCCTTTGTCGCCATCTTTCAGATTCCTCCTGCTTAACCAATACCATGGAAAACACCAGGTTCGACCCCGGCGGGTTTTGACAAGCATATCTTGAACTTTGGGAAACGGTGCTGTCAAGCTCCAGCTTGAATTCGCGAAGATCCGTGCTCTTAGGGAAGGATCTTGTTGCCGTAGAGCGCCGCGTAAAGATGTCGATTTCGGAGCACAGCCTTTACGTAGCCCCGCGTTTCACGATACGGAATGCGTTCAACAAAACGCACCGGGTCCTCCGCTTCCGGGAAACGGAGCCAACGCGCCACCGGCCGGCCGCCAGCATTGTACGCCGCGAGCGATGGAATCACATCGCCGTCATACTGTCTCATCAGTGACGCAAGATGGGCGGTACCCACATGTACGTTGGTACCGGCGACCACTA
>JAZDDC010000172.1:0-12703 GCA_036679565.1 Gemmatimonadota bacterium | reverse complement strand
GTCGCTCAGTGATGGCCATCGAGGCGGCGATTGCGATGGCGGGTGCTATTGCCATTTAGGAGGATCACACGAACCGCATCAACCATGGCGAGCAGACCGTTCGTCAACCCAGCGTCGAGTGTCAACTCTCCATCGCGCAAACGACTCAGGAGGTTTTCACCGACATGTGTCAGGGCCTCGAGTTTCGTGAACCCCAGGAATCCGCATGTGCCTTTGATGGTGTGGATACAACGGAAAATGGCCGCGAGACGATCGGCGTCATTCGGGTCGGTGGGAGGGACGTGTCAACTCACGCCCTAAACGTCTCGTCAGTCCAGGCGCGTGCTTCGTGATACAACGACGCGATGGAAGCGCCGTTTGTTGGAAACCGACCGACGCCCTCATCGGCAACTCCCCATTGAGCACCCTCGAACGCGCGGGCGGTCCGACAAACCAGTGAAAAAGGCGATTCCAGTTCGAGCAAAGCACCTCTTACGTCTGCCGACGGGCTGACTTCGTCTAGTGCATCCGCCATGCGTCGGTCAAGCAATGCGTCGAGACGGGACAACAAGCCGAGCAAGAACAGTTCATGTTCGCGTTCGGCCAGACTCGCGTTCCGCGCGAGTGGTTCGCAAAATTTCGCGGGTAGGAGCGATGAGATGACGAGTTCGGATGGTTTTCTTGACCCGACGCTAGCGACGGCTATCAGGAATGCCCATTTCTTCAGTGAGGGTTTCGCCGAGCAACCGCAATGCGTGGCGTATAGATGTGACTTCCTGGCGCCAACCGAACGCCGCCGAATTGAGATAACGGAACAACTTGAGCGATGACGATAAATCCTGCTCCAACAGCTTCTGTATTCGTATGAGGTCGAGTGTTGGGCGATTCACCTCGTCGAGAAACCTCAGATAACTCAGCTTGGATGTGGAATGTCCGACCGGGAGCCGGAGATGGGTTTCTCGTAAAACGGACCCCGACCGGTTGCCGGGCCCATTGCTTTGAGTCGCGTCAGCCACCGTTTCGATCCCACCTCGAACGAGGAGGTTGTAGGCGGCGACTTCACGAGTTCTATCAAAAACGGGTTGGCGAACAACTGGTTCGGTCACGTCAGCATTCCCCCTTGGTCGTGTTGAGTGCACACAATAAAGGAAGGAGATGCTGATTAAGACGAAAATGTTACATGTGCAGCTCGTTTTCGTGAAATGTGGCCGGGTTGGGTGCGTGGTCAGTGGCGGGAGTCGGTGGGCAAGCGAGGCGCCGACCATAGAGGAAAAGACACAGCGGGAGGAAATAAGTGGGGGACATCCACCTGATCGGCGCAGTTACAGGATAGACCGACCTCTACAGAAAACCGCAACACCGCCTGCCTTTCTAAACTTTTGGACCATGTACGACCGATGGTAAGGTAGCGGACCGTCCACTGTGGTTTTGTGGCTCGGCTGCAGGAGTCGAGAGCCGGCAGCGACGGGCTGTTACACCCAAAAAAGGGACGGAGCGTTGAGCAACATTGCGACCAATCGGAGCGGTGATGATCGAGGTTGTGCTTTTAGAGAACGAAACACTGCTGCAATGTTCTCTGCGGTGCTGTTGCTGGTAGCGTTGTCTTCGGGCGCAGTGGCTCAGGGTAGCGTCCGGATTGGTGGATACGGCAACATGCATTACATGGACCACGATGGCGTGCCCAAGTTGGTCGGCCAACAACCTCTCGACAATGGGTTCTTTCAGATTCGTGAGTTCTCACTGTTTTTCGACGTGGCCATCACAGACGCGATCGTCGCTTCGACAGAGGTCGAAGCCGGTGACAACGGGACGAGCTATACCGCCAACTACGCCTACTTGGACGTCCAGGCGACCGAGCAACTGAGTTTCCGAGCCGGTAAAATACTTGTGCCATTTCTTTGGTATAACGAGAACAAACCGAACTTTCGGCAGAACCTTATGAGCCAACCATTTACAGCCTGGAATCTTGCACCGGTGAATGGGGTTGCCGTCGATTTCGGGGGCTTCGGATGGTCGGATGCCGGTGTGATGGCCAACTGGACGAGCGAGCTGGCCCAATGGGGGCTGTTGGACTTCAAGGTGGCAGTGATCAACGGTCTTGGTTCAAACACTAACGTCCTGGATGAGAATACGACACAACTCGACGGCGGCACGATGACCCCAGTCGTGCGGCCGCGAGATGGGTTGACGCAGAATGAAGAAGTGAACGGACTACGCGACAACAACGGTGACCGGGCCTCTGTCATCAAGGCAACCATTCGGGGCACATCGTTCCCTGCTGAAATCGGTTTTTCCTGGTACCGGGGAAAATGGGATCCCGACGCCACCAAAGACCTTCACATGATCGGGGTGCATCTGACGATACTAAATCCGTTGTGGAACCTGAAAGCAGAATTTGCCACTGCACGCGTGGAGCAGGACGCTGGTATCGATCCAGTAGCGGCACGGGGGCTCATGGGACCGGCCATGCTCAACATGAGCACCGGCAATTACAACATGCGTGCTTGGTATGTGGAGGGTGCAGTTGCCCCGTTTCGGTGGAACAACGGTCACTTTGTCAAATTGGTGGCGCGTTTCGACAACGTCGATACCAACGACCGGGTCGCCTTTACGCCCTTCGATCGGTCGCGGATCACAGCTGGCGGAGAATGGCAGTTTGCACTCAACACGCGGGTCCGGTTCGAGTGGCAGCGGAGCAAGATCCACGATTTTCAGAATTCGCCACCTCCGTTTAGGGGAGCGGGTGGCCAGGAAGTGATCCGCATGTTCATGGGATCCTTGATCTTTTCATTCTAGCGGACTGTAAGGTAACGTGCACAAGTCACATCGGAGTCGCAGAACGGCGGTAATACGCGCGGCGACACGAACCCCGGTTCGCCACATTCTATTGGGCATTGCGATCGCATGCGTCGCGGTTACCTCGCCAGCCGTCGCGCAACACATCGACTTATATGTGGTGTACACAAGCGGGAATCGGGCGCAGAAGAACGACTTGCTTGACGCATTGCCGGAAGACCTTTCTGTCAAGGCGTACAACACAAATCTGCTGGCATTGGCAGACTATTCAGGTAAACAAAAAACAATCGCGAAGTTGGAGACCGCGAGGATTGTCGTGATCCTCGACACAGGCCCGATGGAACACTTGCAAGGTAGTCTTACTGGTCCTGACGTAATCATCTTCAACACCGCGGAGGATCGTCTGCGCTCGACTGGTCGTACGGTATACGTTCTCTCCGGCGAAACCGACATGAGTTTGCTGGGAAACCAACTTTCGGTGTTGGATCTTGACGATCAAGACGCACTCGAGGACCCGAGCGCTTTTCGTGATGCTGACGTGATTGTGATGCGGCGCGCTGGCCATGAGCTGTTAGGCCAACTGTCCGAGATCATTCAAAGATTTCTCGGTCGAAGGATCGCATCCAGCACCGTGCCAGAATCCGATGTAGGGCAGCGGAGGTAGGATGCATAAGCGCGTCCTCGCGGCGATCACGACCCTCTACGTCGGCTCTGTCATCGCCGCCATTGGCGTCTTGGCGTACGTAAATCGCAGGTCGGCCATTGAGTCCTTCGGTGAACAACAGGACGCCCTTGTCAAATTTGCTACTGCGAACGTCCAGTTGGGCGTGACCACCGGGAGAATCGACGTCGTCGAGGCATTCCTGGCCGACTTGTCCTCCAACCCGGTGTTCGCGGGAGCCGCAGTCTACGACGCCGACGGAGACGGCATCCTGCAAATGCCTACGGGATTCGAGGTGACCGTAGCCCAGGAAGAGGAGATTTTTGAGACAGGCCATCTAACCACCGCATCTTATGCGTACCAAATCGCTGAACTGCAGGACGGAGACGAGGTATTGGGTTATTTCCTCCTCGCCACATCATTCGAGACACTCAATGCGCGGGCCCGGAGCGCGTTGGTGGCAACCGCGGTGGTCGGCCTAGCACTGCTTCTCCCCGTCACGGTCCTTATCGCATGGCTGTTGGCGTGGATGGAGAAGAAGCTCCAAGCACGTGAGATGCGCTTGAGACAGGTGAACGCGGAAAACGAAACGATGCTCGACAACCTCGACCAGGGAATCTTCACATTTGGCACCGATGGCGTACGTTCGGAGCGTTCATGCAGTGGGTGTCAATGATGTCGGAGTCGCGATTCCTGAAGGACTGGTCGCGTTTCGAGACTCTCAATCCAGTGCCTGAAATCACACGTGTCGTAAACGGTGAGAAACAAATCGTCGTCATGGATTACAGGCCGATCGTTGAGGATGACGAACTTCGTCGCGTCATGGTCCTAGGTCGCGACATCACCGCCGAGCGGGAAGCCCAGAAGGCACTTGCGGACGCCACGCGCGAGCAGCAAGCGGACATGGAGCGTGTCTTGGCGCTGGTTCACAACGACAAGATGACCAACGACACCTTCGAACGAGAGGCCTGGAAGGTTCTGGAGGTACTGGACCTAGTTGTCGCTGGAGACACACGAGAAATCGACTGGGTCCAGCTGAACCGAGACCTCCACACCATCAAGGGGAATGCGGGCTCGGCGGGTTATGGATCGTTAGCCGCCGTTGCAGGCGAACTCGAGGACATCATGGTGGCTGTGCGGGACAAAAACGGCAAGGACGCTCGTGATGCCGCCCACCGATCGTGCGCTGCGCTGCGGGAAGAGCTTCAGAAGATCGCAAGACTTCGCGACCGGCTCTTTACAGACCGCCGAAACGTGATGTCCATCGATCCAAATGAATATCATCGCCTGCTCGATGACGTCACCTTGGGGACGGCCGCTCATCCTGTCGACTTCCGGCAGCGGCTCATCGCACTCAACGCGCAACCGTTTTCCTCGTACTGTCGAAAATATCAACGCATCATCAAGATGTACCGCAGCCAACGCGGCAAGAACATCGCCGATCTACATGTGGAAACGCCGGATCAGCGGGTTGATCGGACACTCATGACCTCGCTCGACACATGTATTGTCCACCTGATGCGTAACGCCGTCGACCACGGGATCGAGAGCGACGAAGAGAGGCAGGCCAAGGGTAAGGGTCGTGGCACAATCCGCATCGCCGTAGAACTTTCCGATTGTTTCACCCGGATTATCGTCGCGGATGACGGAGCCGGCATCGATCCTGATGTGATAGCGACTGCCGCGGTGGCACGTGGGGTGATCACTTCAACCGCAGCGATGTCGCTTTCCCGTGAGCAACGGCTTCGTCTTGTTCTACAGCATGGTTTTTCCACGAAGGAGAGTGTCACTGACATAAGTGGGCGTGGTGTGGGATTGGACGCTGTAAAAACCGCGATTGACGCGCTTGACGGAGAGATTGTTCTCGACTCACACGTTGGGAGCGGGCTCACAACAACTCTAACTGTGCCGGTGAAGGAGCCATCCTTGACCGCCGGGAATGGAAATACGGAGTACACAAGATGGCACGCATAATACTTGTTGACGATAGTCCGTTCATAACAGCTTCTAACAAGGATGGGCGCAGTTGTTTGATTGATATTCTTGAACACGATCCACATGCTCGCGTCTTGATGGTGTCTGCTATAAAAGCTCGTCCGGTCGTTGTGGAATGCCTCACAGTCGGCGCCAAGGGATATGTCGAAAAACCGCTTCGGCTCCACGATGAAGAGTTTTGCACGGAGTTTCGAGGCACGATTGAGATGGCTCTCTCAGACTGACGACTTTTGATAACCGATAACTCTCTTAGGGCATTGCGCTGAAAACTTGACCGTCGCTGGCCAATGTAGGGAGACGTTCTACACTCCGGGGAGAATGATTGCGTTAATCGACTTCGTGGGTTCGACGGTTGGGTTTCTTGCGGTGAGTCTGGACGAAGAGACGATTGCACGCGCAATCGGCGTTGAAGACCTGCCACCCGAGGATCAGAGATCGGCATTGCGGGCGCAATACGAAGGTCTCATGAAGGAAGTGCTGAACAGCGTCTCCGGCGATTGCGTAGAGCTACTACAAGACGAGTACTACACCATCACAATCCTTCCGCCCAAAGTAATCTACGGTGTCGTCAGCTTTCCGAAGAACGCTTGTCTAACCAGATGTGTGAGCACCTCCATCGGCACGTTTTATTTCACCGTCAGCACTGACTCGATGGAGTTGGAGCTCAATCGCCTTGTGGAACGTATTAAGAATTCTGAAGACGCAAGTCTTGCAAAGAGCGAGTTTCTCGCCACCATGAGCCACGAGCTTCGGACGCCGATGAATGGAATACTCGGCATGACGGGCCTGCTATTGGACACCGAACTTGATGGCGAGCAGCGGGAGTATGGCGCTACAATCTGGCAGTCGGCAGACTCCCTTCTCACCATCCTCAATGATATTCTGGATTTCTCCAAGGTCGAAGCAGGAAAACTGGACATCGAAAGCACCCAGTTTGACCTGTTGGTGACGGTGGAGGACGTCGCAAGCCTTCTTCGTTCCGTAGCTGAGGAAAAAAAACTCAAGCTCCAGTTGAACTTCGCGGCGGAGACGCCAAGACACCTCATAGGAGATCCCGGCCGCGTTCGCCAGATCCTGACCAATCTCGTCAGCAACGCCATCAAGTTCACCAACACCGGTTACGTCCGCATCTCCGTGAGCGTCGAGCGGTGTCTTGGCGCGGACGTCGTGATCAGATTCGCGGTAGAAGATACCGGCATTGGTATTCCCGAAGACCGGCAGGCCCAGATTTTCGACAGGTTCGAACAAGCCGACGGTAGCACGACGCGGAAGTACGGCGGCACTGGACTTGGCCTAGCAATTTGCAAGTCTCTTTCAGAGTTGATGGGCGGAGAAATTGGGGTGAACAGCATATTGGGCGAAGGATCAACGTTTTGGTCTACGGTCCGGTTCGCCGTGGGCGAAGCGCCGAACGGCGACCTGCCCAACGCCGACCTCGACGACGTTCGGGTGTTAGTCGTGGGTGGGGTTGCTACGAACCGGCGGGAACTGGAAGGGCAGTTATCCTCCGGGAATATAGATGTGAGTGGTCTTGCGAGTGGAGAGGACGCGCTGGCAAGCATGCAGACAGCCAACCAGCAGAACCGACCCTTCCAAGTCGTAGTCATCCAGGAGCCGCTGCCTGACACGGACGCCCAGGCCTTTAGTGTTGCGGTCCAAGAGGACTCGGGCTTGAGAAACAGCGCGCTCGTTTACATTGCCAGCCAAGGACAGCGGGGAGATGCAAAGCAGCTCGAGCAGGCCGGATTTGCGGCGTACTTGACCAGTCCGGTTCGCCACTCGCAATTACTCGACGTGCTGTCTGCGGTACGGTTCGCTCAGATCGCAAACGTGGCCACCCCTTTGATCACACGGCATACGATCGCCGAGGCCCGAGCGACCGCTGACGAAGCTACGCCGCGTCCCGAAGGCAGCGTAATTTCGGAGACCCGACTGAGCAGTGCCATCGACACTGCCAACTCGAGTGAGCGCACGCCCACAACTGACGGGCTCGACCATCGGGTTCGGGCCCTCGTAGTCGAAGACAACCTCGTGAACCAAAAAGTTTCAGTACGAATGCTGGAAAGACTCGGTTGCCAAGTAGACATCGCGGTGAACGGCAGAGAGGCCGTCGAATACTGCGAGAAGCAGTGTTATGACATTGTGTTCATGGATTGTCAGATGCCGGAAATCGACGGGTTCCAGGCCACCCGTCAAATCCGAGACCGCGAAAAGGACGGGCGCGTACCCGTCATTGCCATGACCGCCAATGTTATGCGTGGCGATCGACAAAGATGCCTCGACGCGGGGATGGACGACTATATCAGCAAGCCAATAAAGAAAGAGGCCCTCACTACCGCGCTTGACCGGTGGACTCAAGCACAAACCTAACTCTTTGAGCGGCTACCGGGCCCATCGCTTCGCGTCCCGTCAGCCACGGTTTCGATCCCACCTCAATGAGGAGCTTGTAGGCGGTGACTTCATGAGTTCTATCAAAAACGGGTTGGCCGCGAACATGACAGGTGCTGGAATGCTGAGTGACATCTCAGCAAGAATCCCGTGATTGCTGCGGGTTTCAGTGGGCGGTACTGGATTCGAACCAGTGACCTCCGGTATGTGAAACCGGCGCTCTAACCAACTGAGCTAACCACCCATGCTGCGCAATGGTCGCATCGGTCTGGTAGCTTACTCACGTGCCATCTTCGCCGCCAGGCATGTTGACTATGAATCGTCTCCTTCAACCCTTTGGCATAGAAGCCAGTCCACTTGCGGTTCCGGACAGACATGGAGTCGTCGATCGACGCGGGTCGTTTCCAGAGTCGCTGATCGCTATCAGTGACGGGTGGCCGAGACTTCAGATACTCGGAATCCGTGGACGTAGGAGATTCGAGGTCAACCGGCTCGGAGTGTTTCGACGGGATCGATTCGCGCCGCACGCCACGACGGAATCACACCCGCGCCCATCGCGACACACGTCATAATCGTTGCAACGACGAGCAACGTGAGCGGGTCAGCGACAGCGACACCAAACAGCAACCCCTCGATACTCCGGGCAAGGAAAATAGCCGCTGCCACGCCTGCGCTAAGACCACACATTGTGACGATCAAAGCGTTACGAAGGACCAATCGCCGGATCACCCCTGGCGATGCGCCTACAGCAACACGAATCCCGAATTCGCGTTCACGCAAACGAACCGAATAGGCCATGACCCCTCCTATGCCAATCGCGGCCAGCGTGAGGGCCAACGCGGAAAGGCCACCGACAAGCTGCATCATGAGACGTGGGATCCCAACGGAACCATTGACGACGTCATCGAATGGCTGAATGCGATCGATAGGTTGGCCCGGATCAACCACCCATACGGCCGCCTTCACCGCATCCACGAATTGACGTGGATCTCCGTCCGTGCGAATAAAGATCGCCATGTTCGGGCGGGGCCGCCTATGAAACGGAACATACACCACAGGTGGGGCTGCCTGGCGCAGACCTCGACGCCGCACATCGTCCACAACACCCACGACCTCTGACATGCCATATTCGCTGTTCGTCAACCTCATCTGGCGGCCGACAGGATCCTGATCGGGGTAATAACGATTCGCAAATGCGCGATTGACGATGGCAACGGAAGGCGATGTTTCCGTATCGGCGCGAGAAAACACCCGCCCTCGAAGCAACGATACACCAGCGGCTTCAAAGTATCCCGAACTCACTCTGCGCCATTCTTCCCTGGGACCCTCGCCGGGCAACGGGTTGGGACGTTCCGGGAATCGTATACCTTCAAAGTCGTCTTCGCTTTGGAACGGCACGTAATCGTTGAGCCCAACACCCGATACGCCGGGGACCGCGTCAACCTCACGGATCACCGCATCGAAAAACCGTGCCCTCTCTCCGTTTGTTCGGATGTCGAGGTCGCCAACATACATCGTGAGAACGCCGGATGGCCGCACCCCAGCATCAACGTCGAGTAAGTTCACTAATGTTCGTAGCGACAAGCCTGCGCTTACCAACAACATGGTTGCGATTGCGATCTCAACGCCAACCAACAGCACGTTGGCCCTGACCGCTCTCCTCCCCACCGATTGCGTTCGGTTCTCGCCATGAACGAGGGGTTTCGTGGAGCCCCGGAGACTCACCAGGGAAGAGATCGTGTAAATCACGCAGCCAACCAACGTCACCAACGCAACGAGCACAACGACTTGTGCGGAAAGGGACGGCGTGACGAAACTCATACGCGCCGCCGAACCGGGGATGGGTACCGTGGGCGGTGAGATTTGCTGTAACAACTTCAGTCCACCAAGAGAGGCCGTCATACCAACGATCCAACCAATCAAGGTCAGCGAGACTGTTTCGCCAAAGACTATCGCGCCGACACGAAAACCGGATGCGCCGAGTGCACGATGCAATGCAAACGTATGTTGCCGCCCTGACATGCGAACGAGAAAGAGATTGGTAACGTTGACGATGGCAATGGCCCAAAGACATCCGACAGCCGCGAGTAACGCCAACAAGGGCAAGCGAAGGGCCTCTACAACGGTAGATTGAAACGGCTCCACCAGAATAGACCAGTTGGTCAAACGTGAGTCTTTAGCGGCAATCTCCTGGAAGATTCCGTTTAAATCATCGGACACGATCTGTACCGTTACGTCGTCACGCATTCGCCCAACAAGCCAATAATCGTAGTTTGTTCGATTGTAGGACTCGAGAACATCTTTTTCGAGTGGTAAAACGACGTCTTGTGTAAAGTAAAAGTCAGTGGGGATGACACCGACAATTGCGTGTTGCGCGCCGTTTAGCTCAACGGCACTTCCAACCGCGGCCGAGTCTCCACCCAACTCATCCCTCCAGAATGCATGGCTCACGACGACGACTCGTTGGCTCCCCGAAAAACCCTCCTGCTGCGAGAACCACCGCCCCAAAAACGGAGACACGCCAAAAGCGTCAAAGAACTCAGTCGTAACCGTGAGCGCCGAGACGACAAGCGGCTGCCCATCACGCATCACAACGACGTCGTCGGGCTTAAACGCAGCCAGGGCAGACAACGTGTTGTTTTGTTCGTGCAAGTCCACTGCAATCGGACCCGAGACCACATCGCGGAGTTGCCCGTTTATCGACGTACTACCCCAGGCAATAACGACCTTGTCCGGTTCGTCGAATGGCAGGGGTTTCCACAATGTGTCGTACACACCTGCCAGAATCACCGTCGCGGCGCAGACACCCGACGCCAATACCCCAGCCACGAAGATGGAGAACCCGGGCGCTTGTCGCAGTATGCGTGCGCCCATGAAAAAACTCGAGAGCATGGACGCAAAAGCGCCACGCGACGGAGGAACCCGTCCACCCTTTCGTTGGGGCATTTGATTGTCGAATCGCGCGCCAGTCGAATTCACTATTGCGTCGCGCGTGGTTCGGTAGACAAACTTGAACCAAGCGATAGCCGAGCCTTTGCGACGCACGTTTCGCAAGGACGCGAGAAACACATCACTCATTTCCGAACCATACGCCCGTCGAAACTTCGCTGGATACGCCCGCAGTGTGATCGCGTACAAACGTATTGCGACCCGTTCGGAGCGGGTGGTCATGATTCCTCCCCACGCTCGAGCAGCGCCTGCGCCGAACCAGTTTGTATCAAGGCATTCAGACGCCGCGTTTCCGCCTGTGCAACGCGGCGACCGAGCAAGGTCAACGCGTAATAACGACGGCGGTGATCGGTGGCATCGGCACCGGCCTTCGCAAAGCACTCCTCCACGAGTTCGTCTCGAACCAGCTTGGCAATGGCTCGATAGAGCGATCCAGGATCCAGTTCAATCGCCCCACGGGAGCGTTCTTCAACTTCGCGTTTAATTCGGTACCCATGTGTTGGCTCATCGGAGAGCACTAGCAAGATGGCATAGGTCCTTGGATTCAGAGGGAGATGTCTGTCCAACTCATCGTGTTTCGAAATCATATAGTGCCATACGCCTAGAGGTAAACAACATATATATGATATGGCGCCGTCAGTCAAGATCGGTCGCGGCAAAACCAGGGTTCCGGGCAACTTGCCCTCCTCTCATCGCTTCCGTATTCTTGCCCTTTCGAACCGCGGCCTTTCCTTTGAAAGCGGGTCACCGCTTTCACCGCCCATCCTCACGTCAAACGGTGCGGAAACGGACTCCGCCAAATGCCCCGAGGGCGATCACTATGATTGGTAAGATCTTCAGCGCCATAAAGGCACAACTCAACAAGGTGGCCAACCTGTTTTGGGAGGCTGACCCTATAGCCGTCATGCAGTTGGAGGCCGATCAAGCGGTCGAGCGTCTCAAGGAAGGACGCGAAGGGTTGGAAATTTACCGAGGACTCGTAGAGCGGGTGCAACGGCAGGTCAACACCGGTGATCGGCATGCAAAAAAGCTAGAGGCGCAAATAAAAGCGTACCTCAAGGCGGGCGACCGGCAGACGGCATCGAAATTCGCGCTTGAACTCGGGAAAACCAAACGGGGACTTGCTTCCAACATCGAACAGCTCGAGATGCATGAGGGTTCGTATCAGAACAACCTCAAAAAAATCCAGCACGCGAACAAGAAGCTGGTTGAAGTCCGAGAAAAAATTCGCCGTTATGACGCGGAGCTGAAAATGAGCGCGGCAGAAGCGGAGATCGCGAAATTGGCGGAGTCGTTCCAAGTCAACGTCACCACCGACTTCGGGCAGATCGAAGAAGTTATCCAACGCCAGATCGATGAGAATCGTGGGAAGGTCCGCGTGGCCGTCGATCTGTCTTCAGAGGGGCTGGCGGACATCGAGGCAGAGGAACGAATGGAAGAGACGATGGCCGAAAGTGCCTTGCACCAATTCGAAGTCGAACTGGGCCTCAAATCCCCGGAAACGACGCCAATCACGCCGGTCGATAAGGATCTCGGACCGGCGACCGAGCAAACAACCGCATAGCCCCCAGTAGGGCTTACGAAGAGGATACAGAATATGTCGAACGGAAAGCCGAAACCCACTTTCTATCTCACCGTCCTTGCCGTCATCGTGGGCCTGGTTGGCCTCGCCGTGTGGCGATTCGGTGGCAGCGTCCCGGGAATCGGGAATATCAGTCTCGATGAGCTTGTGGGGATCGAAGCGGACGATGCCGATGGCATCACAACGGTCAAAGAGTACACGTACGTTCCAGCCACACGCTTGCCGGACGTGCAAGGCACCTCAGCGTATGCGCCGTTACGGGACCGTACGATTCGCTTTGCGATCAACGTGTGGGCCGGTTGGGCGCCAATCATCTATGCGAACAACGGGCTCGCTCCGGGTCGTGAATGGAC
>JAZDDC010000171.1:0-2155 GCA_036679565.1 Gemmatimonadota bacterium | reverse complement strand
TGACTCTTTCGCGGTCACTTCGGTGTAATCTTGTACTTGGGCAACCGTTTTCGTCCCTAACAACGTGCACAGTGCGGCTATTGGGGCGAGCCGTCGCAAGGGGACCAGCCGTATTGTTGAGATCATGGGGCTCCTCATTTGTAGGCAAAGAACCTACGATGCTCGCCCCGAACCGTTACTGGATCAATACAATCGGAGATGTAAACAGGTATACCAGCAGGCAACTCAGGTTATGCTCTCGCAGCAGAATATCGCCGGAGCAACGGCCGCCGCGCGGCGTTACGTTACGCAATACTCCCGTTCTCCTATTGCACACTTTCTTTTGGGATCGGCATTGGCATCCGGCGGTGTACGCGACGACGCACTACGCGCCATGGAGACAGCGATCACCCTCTATGAGCAAGACCCGAAACCGGACTTAGCGCCAATATATGAGGCCATGAAATCAACGCGTGAGAGGTTGGCCGGTTGACGGGTCAAGCGTGGTGAGCCGAACCAAGTAACTGCCACCATCAATCGCGCGTTGCCATTGCAACACAAGCACGCTCAAACCTTTCAACTGGCGTTCGAGGGCTGGGCCGAGTACCGGCTCTCCCTCGGACCTAGTGCCACGGCCGGTGATGATACGAACGACATCGCCCGGGTGGGTTTGCACCATTCGTCGTAAAAAGTTGTGCACTGTCCGTTCGGCTTGGGCCACGGTCTTCCCGTGCAGATCCAGTTCCGCCCGCGCGATCTTGTAGCGCAGTTGGTCTCCCAAAGCGGCGTTGCCGCCTCCGACCCGTGGCGTTCGGCGCTTACCCATTCAGTCCACAACTTGCTTCAAGAATTCAAGTCGTTCATCTATGTCACAAGTTAACTGCGACACCGACTTCTGACCGATCCCTCGCAGTGCGGTCAATCGGCACTTCTGGCATCGCAATTCGCCAGTAACCCCCTCGCTAATAATCGGCCTCTGGAGAAACGAGTTGGACGTTGAGTATGTGCGGCTTTATGGCTTAGATCGGAGTTGAATGTCTTCCCAACCCCGGGACGAGACGCCACTTGTCTTCCCGGTGAAGGCAAAAGTAGCCATCCGGTTCGGGACGTCCCACCCGACGCGGGTTCAACGTTGGCTGTTTTTCCGTTAAGTTTTCACTTAGATACATGCAACGGGTATGTCCAAGAACGGCAGATTCGCTGCCAACACCAGGGATCCGAGCCGGTTGGCTCCAACATAAGAGAGGTATTCACTTTGCCAAAATCTCCCCAATCCTACGAGAAGGGTCAACGAGAAAGACGCAAGCAACTCAAGCGCCAGGAGAAACAGGAACGGCGCCACGAGCGCAACGCGGAGAAGAGGCGGGTAAAAGAAGAGGGGACGTCGCCGGCAGGTGAACAGGCACCCGAAGAGGGCCCACCAACTTTGGTGGACGAAAATTCCCCTTGATACAACCGAAACCTTCGGCGCATTCAATCGACAGGGGAATCTCGCTCTGCGACAGAACCTCCCCGTGACTATTTGGCGCCGGGTCCGGGCAGTGACTCGACGGGGCTAAGCTCTAATCCGATTTGCGCGAACAACGTCCCCTGCCAGTCACGTCCACCGTCCAGTACAAAGCGTCGTCTAGCAAACACGCGAACGGCAACCGTTTGTTCGTCGATCTGCTCACACACCACCCGCACGAACTCCGCTGAGGGCCCACGGGCAATCAGATACCAGGTCGATGAGTCGGGTTGCCTACTCTCGTGAATCCGGAGGGGCGTGCTGACGACGGCGTTTCTCGCTGCAAGGGCCGCTTGTTCCAGACGCCCCGAGTACAAGCGCGTCTCACCGGACATGTTGGGTGCCGAACGGACGCCGCCAAACGTCGCGCACCCACTGACAGCTAGAACCAAAAGACCAAGAAGAAAACGTTGCATCGCTGCCCCCGGTAAAGCGGATCGTTGCTCGCACGGTGATCTGGCATAAACTGAGCCTAGGGATATTAGAGTAGTAAGCTGTTGACTATCAAAGACTTGAACGGTCATGAGTCGGCCACCGCCGAATGGATGTTGCCTTCACACAGGACACGTCGTCCCCCTAAGGAGTCGCTTCACCAAAACCTCGCCGCAGGTGGCGACACTCCAGCAACCGCAGTTAATGAGTAAATTGGATTGCCTATGAACGACGAAC
>JAZDDC010000170.1:0-2027 GCA_036679565.1 Gemmatimonadota bacterium | reverse complement strand
AGAATCCCAACAGTCGGCCGGAACGAGTAACGAGGATGCCCCATTTGGAAGCGTCCCCCCAAGACCCCAACGATCCCGTGTCCGTCGCCGAGGCGAAGACGAGACTCGAGACCGATCGCGGTGTGAACACGGTGGTGTGGCATCCCGACGGACGCCAGTTGCTGGTGAGCTTTCGCGGCGACCTCTGGCTCGTGGCACCGGGTTCGGTGCCGCGCCGACTGACCGAGACCCCGGCGGCCGAAACGCAGGCAACCTATTCCCCGAGCGGCAACATCCTTGCCTTCCTGAGAGACGGCGACCTGTGGATGATGGCTGCAAACGAACCAGGTTCCCTGGCAATGCGGAAGACAACCATGGCACGGCCGGGCGTCCGGCTCGCCAGTTATCGGTGGTCACCTGACGGATCGCGTATCGCGGTGCTCGAAATGGACCAGCGAAACGTGCAGGTCCGTGGGATTCCGGATTACCTCAGCGATGAAACTCGATTGGTAGAGATCCGACGCGCCTATCCCGGTGAGGACGCGGTTGCGCAACGTATCGGCGTTGTCGATGCGATGCTCAGCTCACCAGATGGTGGTACGATCGAATGGGTCGAGATAGACGGACCGCCGTTAGGCACGGGGACGCCTGACATGCTGCTCAGCTATCGGTGGTCACCCAATGGCGACCGGCTGGCAATCGACACAAGTGATCTCTTCACCAAAGACCGACGCGTTTACATCTTGGATCTCGCGAGCAGCACGACATCTGCCGCGCGACTTGTTATGCGAGAGCAAGAGCCACTAAACGAGACGTTCTACTTCTGGCGAATCGAGTGGTCGACTGATTCGCAATTGCTCTATTTTCTTTCGGATCGAGATGAGGACTACCACGTCTGGGCGGTGGCACCGTCTGACCGTGCAACCGAACCTGTACAGTTGACGCGTGGTCCATGGGCCGTTGCTTCGATGCATCCGGTGGAAGGCGGGTTGGTTGTGGTTGGTAACCGGGGAAACGCAGAAGAACGACATCTCTTTTTCGTGGACGATGCTGGAGATGGCACCGTGCAACTCAGCGAGCGGCCTGGCACACACACGCCGACGGTGTCGCCCGATGGGCGGCACGCGGCGGTAACATTCTCGAGTGACACCACACCACCCGAGTTGCTGATCACCGCGCTCGGCGACGAAAGAAACGAGCGACGTGTCACTGAATCGCCGGTGGCCGAGTTCTCGAGTTATCAGTGGGTCGCGCCCGAGTATGTCACGTTCCAAAGCCATGTCGATGGGACCACGTTGCACGGCCGGCTTACGCTACCACCTGACTTTGATCCGGCGCTGACCTATCCGGCAATTCTCGGCTCGGTCTACACCGATGCCGTACGCAACCAGTGGGGCGGGCGGACCGCTCATCCCACGTGGGGTCTCGATCAGTATCTCGCTCAAGAAGGATACATCTTGCTCAACGCGGATATGCGGGGGAGTTGGGGAAGGGGCAGGGATCACCGGCGTGGCATCCGCCTGGACTACGGTGGCATGGACATCGAAGACCTTGAGAGCGGTGTACGGTTCCTGGAAACCCTCGGGTACGTGAACATGGATCGGATCGGGATCTGGGGCTCCAGTTACGGCGGGCTCATGACGACGATGTCGCTCTTTCGAAAACCGGGCCTGTACGCGGCGGGTGTAGCGGGCGCACCGGCCACGAGTGTGTGGCACGCGCTGACCGGTCAAATGGCAGTGATGCTCAGTCCAGAAGATTCACCGGACGAGTACGCCGATTCGTCACCGTTCGTGCACGCCGACGGACTTGAAGATCCGCTGATGATCATCCACGGTATGCGCGATGGCGTCGTGCTGTTCAAGGACACCATGACGTTGGTGCAGCGACTCATCATGCTCGGCAAAAATGTCGATCTGGTGGTGCTTCCGAATTCCGGGCACGGTTGGGACAATGAGAACCTGACCCAGACACGTTTTGCCTTTACGAAGCTTGTCGAATTCTTCGATCGGCATTTAGTAAGGCGGCATTTGGTAAGGCGGTAAGGC
>JAZDDC010000017.1:0-4325 GCA_036679565.1 Gemmatimonadota bacterium | reverse complement strand
GGGACCGTGACGCCGGAAAGGGCAGTGGAACGTCCGGCTTAGCCGAAGGCCCGGGTGGGCAATAACTTACCGAGCCCGATTCTTAAATTGGGACCGCAACGACGTCAGACGATTTCGAACTCCTCGCGCGACCCTGGCAACATGTGAGACGATACCTCTATTATAAAGTACATACTCGTTTCGCATCCGAATGGCCGGCGACCATTCGTCCTTCCAGGGGAAATACATTCCCATGTTGATTTCGTTGACCCCTTCTTCGATAAGCTGCCGATTGTTGTGCATAGCGAGTAGCACGCCAGGCGAGAATCGTTTCCACGCGAGATCGAAGGCGATATCAGCCTCAAAGAAAACCCCTTGTGCGCGGAAGCCGATGCGGTACGCAATAGCTTTGCCGTTCACCCGCAAAAGACACATCTCCGCTTGGCCGTGGTGCCCGAGCAGCTCAACTAAACGCGTGAACATGACCCGATAACTCTCTTGCAGACCGATTGCCGAGCCGTCCAGACCCTTCCAACTTCGGAGACTTACGTCGAACACTTCGGCCAACACGTCAAAAACTCGGTCGGCCGTGCGATAACGGGCGTACTCCACCTCGCCTTCATTGGATAGTCGCTTCCCCCGATTGCGCACATTCGACCGAAATTTGGCGCGAAGCCCCTTCTCGTAAACCTCCATGCCACCGCTCACATCGAGATACACCTCGCGATGAGGGCGAATATGATATCGAACACCGGCGGTTTGCAACACGTCCTGCAGGATGGACTCGGAGGTGGTACCGTCTCGAACACCTCGGATGATCACGACGTCGCATTGTGTGCGCCGGAGAGTTTCGGTTACGAGTTGGCGCAAACATAGGTCCTCTTGCCCGTTCAGAATGAAGTCACAGGCTGAGTGGTCGAGATCAAGCGAATGAAGTGCCCGCACGGGGATCCCTGATAGTCGGCTCCGAGAGAGGGCAAACGGAGCACACGCGATCAAACGGCCGCGTTCGCGGACAACGACCACGTGGAGCGATTGGTTGTTGCCGAAACCCGCCCAAAATGCCGCGAGCCATTCGTGAAGCATATAGTGGTTCGGCGAATTGCTTCTTTCCAGTAGGTCATTCCACTGTTCGCGTAGTTCAGCAAAGTCCTCAAAGCGCGTTATTTCTTCTCGAACGAGTGAGCGACTCACGGGAACGCCATGTCGAGTTTTTGGATTTCTGTCACCATGTACTCAACGTGGGCCGGTGTGACATCTTGATGAATCGGTAGTTCAAGCACGTGATCTCGGAGCCACTGGGTGTGTGGCCATTGTTGACGCTCCTCCAATCCCTGATTCCAAAACAACGTTGCCATAACACCGCGCTTTTTCAATGTCATCCAGGTGGCATGCTTGTCGCGCACCACGATGGGAAAGAACAGCGGGCACATGCCCGGCTCTAGACGTCTATCGAGCTTGGTAACCGACCCGTCAAGGCGTTCGTCGAGCATGCGAAAATTGCGACGGCGAATCTGTTTGATGCGTTCAAAGTCGAAGGACTTTACCAATCTCTCGGAGAACTGAGAAATTCCGAGGTTCGCATTCTCCACGTCGAACCCCATGTCACCAACTGGAACTCGCTTGACATTCAAGGCAGAAAGCGCCGAGCCAACCAGTCGCTTCAAACCGAGCACGCTCCGTCCAGCCCAGTCAGAACGCATACGCAACCATGGAAGACCGAGGTTCACGACCTGAGAGAGAGTGGATGTCGCGCTCACGGACTCCAAGTGTAGGCTTTCGAGTGCGGCAATCGGGCGACGGTTTTGCACGAGTAATCCGCCGGCCGGCACCGGGAGAGTCTTGTAGAGGCAGAAGATGGAGTAGTCCCCGACGGTTCCCAACATCTTGCCCTCGTGTTCACTGAGCAGTGCGAGTGCACAGTCCTCGATAAGAGTAACCCCGTTTTCGGTGCAGATACGTTCGAGCTCCGCGACGGGCTGAGCCCAGCCGAGGTAGTGGATGATGAAAAGCGCTTTTGGCCCCTTTCGACACAACTTGGTGATCTCTTCAAGATCGACCCTCATGTTTCGATCGACAGAGAAAAATTTTACTTTAGCACCGGCGCTCTGAACAGCCAGAACTTCGTTTCCGCTGTGGTAGGCGGGCATCAGAACCGTATCGCCTGGGCCATATCCGAGGGCTCTGATCAATTGGTAAATGCCGTTACGAGCCACGTGAAACCCCAGCTGGTTCTCCGCACAAAACGGGTAGGGCATTGATGCCTGCTCGTCACCGTCCTCCAGCTTGTGTCGGAGAGGTCGGGCGGCCATGGACGGACTTAGTACCTGCCAGTCAGAAACAAACATCGGTCAAGTCCCGAGTTATGTGTAGAAGTGCTGTGTTCCTTGGCGCGCGCATCACCATAACAGCGACCGCACCCGATCATCGAATATCTAACTTCGATCACGCAACAGATGCACGATTAACCGTGGTCACTGTGGCCTGAAGGTCCGTGAGTTGAAGAATGGCGCCGGGTGCGTCGCCACCGGGTCTGGTGCCGCGTGCAAGGCAAACACGCCGGAGATGGTGTCTCTGGTGTGCTATATGTACGCGCAAAAAGAATGCCGCGACAAGAGTCTCCGTCGAGCTGGGGGCGGGTGCCCAACGAGGCCGCCAGAGGCCAGAGGTGATCAGTTGTTCGAATCCGACAGGTCTTGGAAAATCCGAATTCGGTTGCCGTCGGGATCGCGGATCACGAATGCCAGGGCTCGCAAATGTTCGTCTACGCCCACGTGCTCGTCCGCATCAACACCGAGACGAGTCAATCGCTCGTGTAGTTCACGCGCGTCTGCAACATGTAGACCGACCTTGACAAGTCCCTGCGCGTCGATGTTCCTCAACGCGACCTCCAATTCGGCAATCAGCACGGCGTGATTATCACCTTTGCTATTAGTGCTCTCCTGCCCTCGATGGCCGGGATGTATGCGTTGGTGACGATCGCCGTCCTTGCGTGTGCTCTGCCGCGCTTCGGATCGAGCCCACGGCTCTACGCGAGAGCATGAGGCCTTCGACCGTTACACTTCGCGACGTCAAATCGTCGTCGCTTCGCCGCTCGAATGTTGGATGGAAGGAGTAAAAATACTCAACGACCAATTAACGAGAACGGGAAACGTCCGAGGAACATCATGAGCTATTCCATATATAGGAGCGGGTGATGCAGGTAAGAAATCGCGACTGGCACAACCGCCTATACCTCCCGAACCGGCTGGGAAGGAAGGACACGTAGCGGACTTTCTCAAAGCCTCCTACGTGTCGATCACCCGGTAAAAATGCTACGCGACCGTACATTCGGGAAAATGACACCATATCCCCTTCCCTGACCGAACCAACCTGCTATATTTGATCATGATGAAAATCATTATGTTGGGACATGGTTGAGCAGAGCCCCCGAGAGTTCCTCCCGCTGAAGCCGTTGGATCTCGATATCCTCGTGGTCTTGTCGGAACAGGACCGCCATGGATACGGGATCGTACAAGCCATTACCGACCGCACCGGACACCAAATGCGGCTTGCTCCGGGGAACCTGTATCCCATCCTGCGGCGTCTCGTGGAGGCAGGTCTCATCAGCGAAGACGGTGAGCGCCCGGCGGGCGACCAACAACACAAGCAACGCCGATACTATGCAATTACCGACCTCGGCAGACGTGTGGCCGCGGCCGAGGCCCTTCGTTTGAAGAATTTCTTGCGCGGGCGACCGATTCGTAAGCTGATCGACGGTTGGTCGGAGTAGTGCTGGCGCAATGACCAACCGCAACACGCCGGGCGGGTCTGTGACTTCCCCGTGGTATCGAATCTATCGAATACTCATTCGTCTCTACCCGCGTGACGTACGCATACGGGACGGTCGCGAGATGATGCGGCTTTTTTCGGATATCATCGAAACCGCTTCCAAAAACAGACAGACATTCGCCGTTGCGCGCCTCGCGATTCCAATCGTTGCCGGCCTGCCACTGAGTGCCGTGAGGGCCCACATTCGAATGCGCCGTCGCGATCGCAGGACGCACCGTAACGGACGGGACCGATGGATACTCATCGACTCAATGAGGATGGATATCCGTTTCGCTATCCGAGCGTTTCTGAGAGATCCGCGCTTTACAGCCGTAGCCGTTCTGACACTTGCACTTGGTATCGGTGCAACGACTACGATGTTCAGCGTGGTTAACGCGTCATTGATTCGCCCGCCACCATTTCCCGACCCCAACCGTCTCGCAATACTCTACCTCACGCATGCGACGTCAGATGAAGTTCCGCGACGCACGCGCTGGTCTTACGCGGAGTACGAACTGCTCCGCCAGGCGGCATCA
>JAZDDC010000169.1:0-2516 GCA_036679565.1 Gemmatimonadota bacterium | reverse complement strand
AGAGGTCGGCGAACATCTGGCGGGCACCTCCAGTCACCGTGCCTTCGTGACCGTCCACCGCGCCGCGAAGATAGATGTAATGAAAACGCAACCGCGACGGGAAGTTGATGACTGTTTGACCGTCAACCGTTCGCGTTTGCAGCAGTGAGTCTTCCATGGAAGTCAGGCGGTCCGTGAGAGACTCGCCCGCATGTTCGACCGCATCACGGTTGTCCACCTTGTCCGTGCGCTCAAGTAGCGCGTTGACCTGTTCCCTAACCGACCGCACCGCTACTAAACGCCCCGTTATTTCAATCAGTTCCGCCGTAATGGATTGCAACAACGCATCCTGCGCGACAAAATCGCCCGGCGTGGCGTCTACCCGCGGATCCGGCAACACGTTGAAGCCACGTGTTTCCGTGCGGTCGCCTTGCTGCAATAGCACTTCGTATCGCGCCGGTGTAACCCGCCGCCCCTGCAACGACCCAAACACGTAGGCATCTGGCACGTTTGGAACACTCCGATGTCTCAAGTTCCAGGCAAAGCGATTATGACCGGTTTTGACTTGCATTGAGTCCACGCCGTCGTCACGCTCTGACGCACTTGTAAACGAGCGGATAACGTTACCGGCATTATCGGCGATCTCGATTTTCACCGGTGTCGAATCGTTTGTTTCACCAACGTAAAAATCGAAAACGGCTCCGGGCAAGGGGTTTTGACCGACGTTGACCTGATTGAAACCAAACCCACCACCGCCAGCGACCCTGTATGCGTCCTTCGGTTGCAGCAATCGGAAGTCTGTGGATTCGGCGTCCAAATCTAATTGCTGAAGCGGGGTCAAATCATCCAAGATCCAAAACGAACGGCCCTGCGTAGCCGCCACAAGATCGTTGTGCTCCCGTTGAACAATGAGATCCGTAATGGGCGTGAGGGGCATGTTGAGCTGGAGGGATTGCCACGCATCGCCGTCGTTCCACGACACATAGAGCCCGGCTTCGGTGCCGGCGTACAAAAGCCCGCGTCTCGTAGGGTCTTCGCGAACAACCCGGACGTGTGCCTCTTCGGCGATTCCGTCGGCGATGTACTCCCAGTCATCACCGTAGTTTGACGTCTTGTAGATGTGCGGCGTGAAATCATTGAATTTGTATCGGTTGTGAACAACGTACGCGACACCGGGATCGTGTGGTGACGCCTCGATGGCGTTGATTAAACCGTCACGGACGTTCGAAGGGGTCACGTCGTTCCAACTGGCGCCGCCATCACGTGTCACATGCACCAAACCATCATCCGTTCCAACCCATATCGTTTGCGGATCGTGTGGTGATTCTGCAACGTAGTAGATCGTGTTGTAGATCTCACCACCGGCGCCTTCGTTGGTAATTGGGCCACCACCGGGGCCCTGCTTGTCGTCTTCGTCCCGCGTAAGATCGGGACTTATCTCCGTCCACGTTGTCCCACGATCATCGGTGCGCAACAGGACGTTGCCGGCATGATACAGCACATCCGGATCATGATGCGACGCGATAATCGGCGCATTCCAGTTAAATCGATACTTCATGTCCCGGGACGCCAACGCCGCCGGAAGGAACGGATACGCCATGATGTTCCGCTGCGCACCGGTCCGGGAATTGTACTCGGAGATCTGCCCCATGTAACAACCACCGAAATTCAATTCGGGATCATCGGGATCGAATGCTAGGTAGGCGCTTTCGCAGCCAGCGACCGAATACCAGTCTTTCCAGCCAATCCCGCCACCAGAGGTTTGGCTCGCAATCGCAATCGCGCTGTTGTCTTGCTGGCCGCCGTATACATAATAAGGAAAGCGATTGTCGACATTGACGCGGTAGAACTGAGCCGTAGCTTGGTTTTGCTGCGTGGACCAACTGTCGCCGCCATTCAACGAGACATTGGCGCCACCATCATTGGCGTTGATGACGTAATCACTATTCGTGGGGTTGATCCACAAATCATGGTTGTCCCCGTGAGGCGTGCGCACACGTGAGAACGTCTGGCCTCCGTCGATCGACTTCATGGCTGGCGCATCGAGCACCCATACCACATCGGGGTTTTGCGGGTCGGCAAAAACCTCCGTGTAATACCAGGCACGGGCTCTGATCGTCCACGTCTCATTGACATTCCGCCACGAACCACCGGCATCATCCGATCGATACAAACCTCCGCCCGGATCCGCTTCGATAATGGCGTAAACACGATCGGAGTTCGCTGCGACGGAAACACTTGTTTTCCCCATCAATTCGGGGAACCCTTTTTTGAGTTGCTCCCAAGTACTTCCTCCATCGGTCGTTTTCCAGATTCCGCTACCGTCGCCACCACTGCGTACTTCCCAGGGCAAACGGATATGGTCCCAAAACGCTGCGTACAAGATCCGCGGATTCTTTGGATCCATGCTGATGTCAGAAGCACCGGCGCTCTCTGATACATAGAGGACTTTTTCCCAGGTCACACCGCCATCTAAGGATCGATAGACACCGCGATCCTCAGTGGCACCATACGGCGCACCCTGTACGGCGACGTAT
>JAZDDC010000168.1:0-3220 GCA_036679565.1 Gemmatimonadota bacterium | reverse complement strand
CGCAGGTTGGTGCTCGTACTCTTGGCGTTTGTCGCCGGAGGCGCCGTACCCATCCAACTGGTAACGCTGTCATTCGGATACGCCCAGTACGTGCGTGGGATCACGATGGGACCCCGAGTCATGAGCGTCGCTCACGAATTCGCAACTTGGTACATCGTGTTGGTGTTGATTCCATCGTTGGTGCTTCTCGCCGGCATTGCATGGTTTAGCCGCACCCGATATCCAGATCTCTTTCGCCGAATCGTTATCGGCTTGGCGGTCGGAGTTTTGGCGACCGTTGCTTTGGATGCTGTTCGGCAGGCGGGAGTCATACACGGATGGTTGCCGGGAGACAGCCCGGTGATGTTCGGGAAAATGGCCACGGGAAGTCCGAACTTTTTGGCGTTCTACCCTGTGGGATTGTTTGTGCACTACCTTAACGGGGCGAACTTCGGCCTTTTTTACGCGTTTGTGTGGGGGAAGAGATCTTCCAGAGGCAATGCCATCCTCTGGGCAACCACGTGGGCGCTGGTCTTGGAATTGGGCATGATGACCGGCCCGCCGATGGGGCCGATGGTGGGTCTCTTTGGTTTTAACTATGCGTGGCCGCAGCTCTTCTTGCTGACATTTGTGGCACATGTCGTGTTTGGCGTCACGCTCGGACTTTTGTCACAACATTTCCTTGGAGATGGCGAACGCGGCGGTTTGACGCGGCTGTTATATCCCGTAGCCACTGTTACTTCCCCTCATGCCACTGGCGGCGACCTGAAGGCGGGATGAACCGCAACAAGGTTCGTCTTCTGACGTTGGCCATGGGAACCGCTTTGCTGTTCATACATCAGGTCGAACTCGCAGGGCAATGGAAGGGGGATTCGGTTCGATTTGGGTGGAGGCGACAGCCATCGGGCAGCGGACCCGCAAACGGTTCAATGAAAGCGGCGAACGGCAGCTGTGGCTCGGGTTTGGGCGGGCGGACGCAAACGTCGTTGCGCTCGACGTGATTGCCGGTGTGACGCCCGCAGTCGACGTGTGGTTTCAACTTGTTTTTCTCGACCTGACATTTAGCCGCCAAACTGCGGACACCTTGCGTTCGACGGGGTTTGGAGACCTGCGGATGTGGGCGCGCTGGCGAATTGCCGAAGGACCGGATGCCCGTTGGCCTCTCGCAGTGAGAGTCGGTTTAAAAGCCTCCCTCGGCGCATCGCCGATAGATGCGCAGATCCTCCCGTTGGGCGAGGGACAGTGGGATTTTGAGGGCATCATCGAAAGTGGGTATGCCCCACGTGCCATCCCCGCTCGTGTATTTCTCTGGACTGGATACCGTGCGCGCTTGGAGCATAAGAAGGCCGCGGTCGATCCCGGTGGAGAGTTTTTTGGTCTACTCGGCGGTGAAGTCCAACTTCGCAAGTGGTTTGTCGCGGCGGAGGTCAATGCACTCCAAAGCCGACGGACGCGTGCATTTGGCATCGTCACCGGTACTACTCGCCGATTGGTCGCTGTGCAACTGAGTGGAGGCGAACGGTGTATCGAGCGGTTGCTGCCAAACTTGGGCTCCGGGTGCCAGTGCTGGGCCGAAACTACCCGGCCGGACCTCAGCTAGTGGTGGGATTTCGAACGCCATTGAGATTCGTGAGGTAGGTCGCGTTACCAAAGCCGTTTACTCCACGTTGTTAAGGTAAAGACCAATCTCTTGCAAATGGGGAATGATTTTGCGCGTCCACCCTGTTACCGAAAACTGTTCTCGAGCCCTTCGGCTTGGAAAACACGCCGTCATCGGCATCAGCCCGTTCAATAGTTATTTTTCGGAACTGCGTTTACAGAAACTGATTCGCTGGGGTTTGTCGTCGTTCGAACGATTTCATATGTTTGTCCCGGACACGCCGGCGAGGTACACGCTTGAAGCCCTGGGATACGACCCACAAAAAGCAAGTCACAAAACACGCAGACAGGCAAATTACCTCCACAATAAAATACGGCGTGCGTTTCGTGCGAATGATGTGTCGGTTGACCGAGGCGCGGAAATGACGCTCGGATGGGATCGGACGCAGTCCAATCCTCGATACGCCGCGCTTCACGCTAGGTGTCATCGGATATTTGAGGAAGATCCGAATTTCCGCCGCGCCTGCCTAGACAGCTCGCGTTGGGTGCTGGATGGGCGGTCGAATGGGAAACAGTTAGACGAATCAGCGCTGCTTCGCGCGGCGAAATACTTCTTAGCCGAGGTCCCGTTCTTTGTTGATAGCCCCGGCATTCTGCAAGAGACTGCTTCCGTGTTTTGTTACCACAAATCGATCCCGTTCCTGGATGACCTCTACAACGATCGTCTTCCGATCACGCGAAACGGAGCCCAGGGCTTCGTCGTCATTACAGATCGTCACTGAACATCGCGGTTGTCGCCGCGAATCACGAGGGCCAAACCCGCACCTGTTGCTCCTTCCATGCGAATGGACGCTGTCAATCTCAAAGCGACCCCGATGAGATTTGTGACCGGCATCGTCTGAGCCCAGTATGCGAACTCACCCGACGCAGGTGTGACAACCGTCACAACAGGTTAACCCCGCGGCATGTAGTTTGCGCGATCTCAAACACTATGGAATCACCAACGATGTGTGAGCGATCATACACAATGAATCAAATCGAACTGCCGTCAAAGTGGCGCATGGTCCGATTATCGACTCTCGTTGTCATCGTCTTGTCGGGGTGTGAGGCCCAAGTTGGCAGTGGACCCGAAGTGCCGAATCCTCCACAAACGGTTTTGTCGTTTGCGGCGCACATTCAACCAATATTCACGGGGAACTGCGCCTTTGCGTCGGGATGCCATGCGGGTCCGAATCCCCAACAAGGAATGAATCTATCGGCGGGACAAGCGTATTCGAATGTCGTCAACGTGTTCTCCAATCAAGTGCCGAGGTTGCGGCGGATTGAACCTAACAATCCGGACTCGAGTTATTTGGTCCTCAAGCTTCAAGGAGTTGCCGGGTCGGTGGGTGGCTTGGGTACGCGGATGCCTTTGGGGGGGCAACTCACGCAAGCCCAAATCGATACTGTGCGGGCTTGGGTGGCCGGGGGAGCACTTAACAACTAAGTCGTTGCCGGCCGGACCGGATGTGGCACCGCTGCCACACGTTCTGGCGTGACTCTCGTCACCGCAAAAAGACGGCGAACGTGCCTTCTTGGTTGGTACGCAGGAGTGGGTGGCCAGTTTATCAACGATCTCGCCGATACCAGCACTGACGGAAGA
>JAZDDC010000167.1:0-5054 GCA_036679565.1 Gemmatimonadota bacterium | reverse complement strand
CTCATCCCGTTTTGGAAAACCTCGGCGAGTCCGTTCCTGTGGGTGCGCGTGCCGTCAGACCAGGAGACCGGGGCGTGGGCCAATCGGCTGCTCGAAGAAGCCGGGGTCGTGGTTTGGACCGGAACGGCGTTCGGCCCGGGGGGCGATGGTTTCATCCGGTTAGCGCTGGCCGAATCTCCGGGGCGGATCACCGAGGCAGTCGACCGGACGGCCGGGAACGGCCATTGGGCCCCGTGATCGTCCGCTTGCGCTACTCATTCAGCCGTTCACCGTGGGGTAGGTGGTCAATCCCGAGAGGATCTTCGATCGTTTAGTCTCCGGGTGCGTCATATCGTCGTTCCCGAACATCGAACACAGGAGAGAAACGGATGCGACAAGTTTCTGTGACAACGACGGTTCTCATGGCGGTGATGGCAACGTCGCTTGGTGCGCAGGACCGTGACAGCCCGAAAGCGAAAATGTTGCACCGATTCGAGGAGAATGCTACACACCTCCTTGGAGCGGTGATGGGGTTAACGGAAGCACAGTGGAATTTCAAATCGGCGCAAGACCGATGGTCCATCGCGGAGGTCATGGAACATATCGTGTTAAATGAGGAGTGGACGTTTGGCCTAATGACGCAGGACCTTACCGAACGAGATGTGTCCGATGATGAGCGTCAGAAGGCTGAGCAGGGCGAGGCGCAGCTGGAAGCCACCTTCCGCGATCGCTCCCGAACCTTCCAGGCTCCCGAGGCCATCGTTCCCACCGGCCGGTGGCTCGGCGGGGATCCGGTAATCGAGGCGTTTGGAATGCATCGGCGGCATTGGCGCGAATTTATCGAGCAGGCGGATTTCGATCTCCGGTCTCGGGTCGCGTCGCATCCAATCCTCGGCCCCGCGGACGTTCACCTATGGGCCGTGGCCATCGTTGAACATGGCAATCGCCACCTGGCGCAGATTCGAGAGGTGATGGAACATCCGGATTATCCGTCGTCCTAGAGACGTAGGCGGCGGTAAGTGTAATCTGTACGTGGGTTCTATCGTGCGGGATCCTGTGCTGCGGTGGTCGCCTCGCGGGCCACCGCAGCGGTCCGTCAGCCGTTTCCCGTTTGCGTGGTGCTAGCTTGGCTCGTGTACACGGCGGTATTCCGCGGTGCCAAAGATACGCCAGTCATCGCCGCTCAACACTGCGTCCACGACGTCGATCTGATCCGTTGATACCACGTGGTAGGTTGTGCGGCCCGCTTCGGTGGCCGCAGTCCAGTGCGAGACCAGGGTAGAGTCCGACGTTTCCCACCGGATCTCCACGCGTTGATTTCGGGAATCGAGCCACACCGCCTCTGGGTTTGCCGGCGATGTCCGATACACAGCAACGGCGTTCAAAACAGGCGTGGAGTGTTGGTCCGTGTTGACGAAGGCATTTGCAAACTCGAGAACGGCAAAGCCTCTTTGATGTTTCCATGTCATCGTGAATTGGGCCGTCCGCCCCATGAGTGTGCCTTCGCCAATCCATTCCCCGGCGAGATGTCCGAAAATTGGATCACTCTCCTGACCGGTCAACGGCCGCGCGGCCACGATCACAACAAGTACGAGCAAGCACGTTCGGTACCGCAACATTGCGACCCTCCGTCGCTGGGAAGTCCAAATCTAAGTGTCCTGCTAACTTCGTAGGGTACGCGTTACGTCAGGTTTCCGGTGACCTCCAACAACTGCTCGACATCGGCATCGTTGTTAAAGAGTGCAATGCCGGCCCGGATCTGCGCGCCGTCCCGTTTGAAGCTGACTTTCACATCGGCGCTTTCCAACGAAGAGCGGACCCGCTCGATATTGCGACCGTGGTCGAACGTGACGATGGCGGAGCGGTTAGCTTCGGGCGTCCAAACCGGATAACCCTGGTCTACCAGACCGGAGCGCAGTTGCCGCGCTAGAGCCACCGTGTGGCGCTCGATGTTCGCCACACCGACACGCTCCAGATATTCGAGTGCCGCCCGCAATTGGTAGACGGCACCGAATCCCAACGTCGCATAACCGTATTTGCGGGCGTCCGTGTACAACTCAAACCGGAAGTCGTCCAACTCTTCGGCGATGTGAAGCGATCCCATGCGGTAAAGCACAATCGAAAAGCCGCTGATAGCGACGGGAAAGTCATTGACGTCCTCAGGGATAGTATGATGATATAAGAGGATATCATACCTTGTGAAGAGAATAACCATCACTATCCCGGATGACGTCGTCGATGAGGCGGATCGGCGGGCGGACGAATTGGATCGTTCTCGGAGCTGGGTCGTCGTAGAAGCGTTGCGGACGTTCCTAGCGTCATCTGACAAATCGTCCATTGCGGTCAGTGAACAACAGGCTCATCCATATGAGGCTCGCGGCATTGGATGGTCGCGGAAACAGCAGCTCTTGGCCGACGTCGGGCTGAGCATTGAAGAACGGGTACGGGAAGCAGAACGAGCCGCGTGGGTAACGGAACTCGTTCGGCACACAGGTCCGCGGGATCAGATCGTCATGTTCGAAGTGTTCGAAGACTACCTCGATTGGAAGCGGCGCGAGGATCTCGGTCTTTGACACCGCCGCGCCAGACGCGCCTGGCTCAGGTCTGCGCCGCACTCAACGACCACGAGGCTAACTACGTGTTGGTCGGGGCCTCGGCCATGCAACTTTGGGGGTATTCACGAGCCACGCGAGATGTCGATATCCTCATTGAAGCCACGGTCCTCAACGGCGAACGAGTGCTAGCTGCCCTCGGAACCATGGGACTTGGCTTGGCCAAGAAGTGGCTTGCGGAAGATGTCGTCGAGAAGCCGGTTACGATCATTGGTGACACCCCCTGGGTCGATATACTGACGGTAGCTTGGAGTGTCCGGTATCGGGAGGCGATAGCCCGTGCGGCGACGTTCACGTTGGAGGGTGTCGAGATCCCAACGGCTTCAATCGATCATCTCATTGCGTCAAAACGCACCGGGCGGTTACAGGACGCTGCGGACATCGAGATGTTGGAAGAACTCAAACGTTTACGAGGTGAACGCCCCGGTTGAAAAGGAACACCGAAGTTCAATTCGTTCAGTTCTCTCAGGTCGGGCCGGTAATACCATCCCTTGGGGAAAGTTTTGTAAAATCACTTCGACAGTCGAGCTGTTATCGGCATGCAACAGAACTCCAGCACCTGACCGACAACAACTCAGACACATGCTCGGCATGGCCGAGTATCCGAGTTTTCTAAAAGAATATCGGTTAATTATTCTGGCTTCGCCGATCCAACATCTCACGCAAGATCACGACGTCCTGTCGGTCCTGAGGTCGATCTGCTGCCTCTTTCGATCGAATTATGTCCTTGACGCTGGCCGCAAACAGATCCGTTCCATACACCTCGAATCGCACAGCGTCGGTGTTCAAGTCGTTGAAACCTGTCGTGCCTAAGGGTACGAACACGACGTCTAACCGTCCCGCTGCGGTAACCAGGTTCCACACGTCCGCGCGCGCCAGCGCTTCGGCGGAGCAGTCGAACGCCAAGCCCTCGGGTACAGACTCTGTGAATACGCGCGCCTCGAGTTCACGAAGTGCAGCCGCAAGTCTTGTGAGGTTGACGGGATCGCTCGCCGGTGTGATATCCGCATCCGCCGTAAGGCGCGGGAACCCTTGAAGGCGCGCCGCGAGCGCCCCGATAATCACAAAGCGCACTTCATGGCGAGCGAGCGTGGTAAAGAGCCGTTCGGGATCGAGTGGAGCTACATTAGGCACGACGTGCTCTCACAACGAACTCACTGACCTTGGCGAGTTCCTCGAGTCGTGCTTCGGGTGAGAGACTTAGTATCCTATCGATGTCGCGGAGCATGTGCGAATCCAACACCGGTTTGAGCGCGAGTTCGACGTCGAGATCGAAACCGGCGGCTTTGACGATCCGATTCAACGTCTCCCACGTTGGATTGGTTTGGCCCAACTCAATTCTGGCGATAACTGACTGTGCAGTTTCCGCGCGGTGCGCGAGTTCACGTTGACTCAGTCCTGCCCTAGTCCGAGCCTCGCGGATTAAGTGGCGGATGTCAATCACGATGTATGATAGCTAATTAGCTATCATACATCAATGTCTGTACCGAGGCTTAGCGCCTGGCGTTCCAAACGGTGAAAGCACTAACGGTCGCCATTCGGGGGAAGTCCGCGTCTGTTGTAAGCATGACCAGATCATGTGCTAGACAGAGCTGTGCCAAGAGCGCGTCAATCGTACCCACTTGAATTCCTTTCCGACGGCACGCCGTGCGGAGATCAGCTGCGGCGATGTGATCGGAGCGATCCGGCATCAAGAAGGGTAGTGACGCAAACTGCTGGACAATGCGGTCTCGTGATCGCGTACCACGGAATCCCTGAAGTAGTTCTTGAAGCACGAGCCCGGTGGTAATGACGCTCCCTCCGGTTTCGAGCGTATGCGCCAGATACGTAACCTCGGGTGCGTCCGACGGCGCGTCCCTTCGTAACGCCAAAGACCAGACGTTCGTATCGACGAGTAGGTTCATTTGCGGGAGCGTTCTGCCTTGTAGTCGTATTCTGGATCCCAATCGAATTTCCCGAACAGACCCAGCAGCGCCGGCTGTTCGCGTCGTGCGATGAATTCCTCCAATGCTTTGGTCACAGCTGCCTTTTTTGTCTTTTCTCCGCTGAGTTCGAGGGCTCGCTCGATCAGATCGGGGTCAATTGCTAGGTTGGTTGCCATGTGTGGATAGTTACACATTGATTCACACATAAACAAGTGTGTTGCACCTTGAAGAGGCAAATATGCGACCGGCGTTCGCCGATTGCGGCACCCCAAAATATTGCAAGGAGTATCCGAAACGACCGAAGGAGGCGCCGTGGTCTGTGACGCCTACTCGTATACGGCCGCGTCCCCGAGGCCGACTCACTGGCAGTTGGCATTGGGGTTACACATTAGCTGCCGAGGGTTGTGGCCCGGGCGCCGGGGAGATGCCTTTTTGGGGGGGACCGTGTGAACGGTCCTTGTGTGTTGCCGTTTTGAGCGATGATCCGGTCGCGCGGCAGCGAGCTATCGACGATGCGCGGCGAGGTACGGAACTCGAT
>JAZDDC010000166.1:0-5815 GCA_036679565.1 Gemmatimonadota bacterium | reverse complement strand
GACCTGTTCCGTGCGGCGATAGAGAGAGGACCGGCTCATATGGAGGGATTGGGCGAGTTCTTCGACCCCAAAATCTTCATCATCGACATGATCCGCCAAAACCGTATTGGCGCGCGCCATGAACTCGGCGTCCTCATCGGTCTGGGCGGAAAACGGCGCGGCCAATGACGGAAGTGTGCGCCGCTCCGCTTTGAACCGTTCCCGGATCTTGCGGCGCCCCGTGATGAGATTGGACGCACGCAGCAGCAGTTCTTCGATGTCGAACGGCTTGGTGATGTAGTCGTCGGCGCCGCCGCGGAGGCCCGTCAGCAAGCTTTCGTGCGATGCCTTGGCGGTGAGCAGGATGACGGGGACGAAGTCGATGTGCGGATCCTTGCGGATTTCTTCGACCATCGTCTGCCCGTCCATGTCGGGCATCATGATGTCGCTGATGATGAGATCCGGAACGACGCGCCTGGTCTCTTCCAACCCCGCGCGACCATCTTCAGCTTCAAGCACGCGATACTGTTCTTCGAGGTGGCGACGCAGGTAGGATCGGACACCATCGTTGTCTTCGACCAACAAGACGGTGGTAGTGTCGTGCTCACCGTTGGATGCAGCGCGGTCTGCTCGTGCATCCGTTGAAAGCGACGCAACCGAGGCCGCGTCGATGTCGCCGTCGGTCGTTGTCCCGTCATCCGTGCGCGGACGGAGTGGAGAGTCGTCTGCGAGCGGGAGTCGCACGGTGAACGTGCTGCCCTCGCCCATGATACTGCTAACGTCGATCGTGCCGCCATGCAGTGTGACGAGATCCTTGGTGAGCGCGAGGCCGAGGCCAGCGCCATGATGCTGGCGGTTGGGTGAATCGTCAACCTGGTAGAATCGATCGAACACCCGATGCAACAGATGTTCCGGAATGCCGATGCCGTCGTCCTGAACACGGATGAGGAAACCAGCGTGTTTGTCAGCGTGTTCGACATGACCCATCAACCGCACATGTCCGCCCTTGCCCGTGAACTTGAACGCGTTGCCCAACAGGTTGTTGATCACCTTGTCGAGACGGTCCTGATCGTACACGAGGGGTTCTGTGTCATTCGGTAGCACGACGTCGAACGCAATGTCGCGCGCCCGCGCCAGCGGATCGAACGACCGAGCAATGCGTCGAAGGAACGCGACAACGTCGTCTGTGCGTGGATCGAGCGTCAGCTCACCCACTTCGAGACGCGCGATGTCGAGCAACTGGTCGACCAGCTCGTTGAGCCGATGACCGCTTTCTAGTACGACATCGATCTCGCGCTTCGCGGCATCAGGTAACTCGCCGAGCCGACCTTGCTGCACGTCGCGCAGTGGGCCCACCATCAACGTGAGCGGTGTGCGGAACTCGTGGCTCACATTCGCAAAAAAGCGGGATCGCGCTTGATCGAGTGAGCGAAGCTGCTCGGCCTGCGCAGCAACCGTCCGGAGCGCTCGTTCGGAGCGTTTTGTTTCACCGCGCAGGGCAGTCGTCCGTTCCTCGACGAGCTGGTTCAGCCGCACCTGTCGCCTCAGCAGTCGTTGTTCCCGCTGACGCACGATGAGTACGGTTGCACCGAGGAGCATGAAGCCTACAAACGCCATGAACCATGTCGTCTCGTAAAAGAATGGCGCGACCACGAATCTGAGTGTTGCATGGTTCGATGGGACACCCCCGCCACTCACGGCCTGGACACGAAACGTGTAGCGCCCCGGTCCCACATTGGTATACGTCGCCGTGCGGATGTTGCCCGCTTCGCGCCACACATCGTCCAAACCATCCAGCTTGTACCGAAAGTTCACGGCCGCAGGGTCGCGCAGGCTGATGGCGGTGTAGCCGACATCGAAGCGTCGCTCCCCCGCACCGAGCCTAACAATACCAGCGCCCGACTCGTCGGGCTCGGCCATGCGGGTATCCCCGTTCGCGAGGACGATCTCTTCGATATGTACGAGCGGTGTGTCGGCTTCCAACGCGATTGCATGTGCTGGGTCGATGACGACGATGCCTTCAAACGTCGCAAACCACAAGCGACCGGTATCGTCGCGCGCGCTCTGGTAACCACTCGTCTCTGGATTGGGGATGCCGTCGGCGCGCGTGTACATCACGCTCGTCACGCGCTCGCGCGTACCATCAAAAAACGCGGAGAGATCGGCTCGACTTACTCGATGGATCGACCGATTTCCAGCCATCCAGATATTTCCTGCACCATCGTCCTCCATCGATGACACGATGTTTTCGCCCAATCCGTTGGCTTCGGTCACGGCGCGGAACACGCCATCGCGAAATCGCAGCAGTCCGTGGCCGTACGTGCCAATCCAGATTGTCCCATCGTCGTCGGCGAGGACTGACCGGGCACCGCGGTCAGGATACGGCGGTCCGCTAAACTTCTCCACCGCATCGCCCGAAATGCGGACGAGGGCGCTGTCGGCAGGGATCCAAGCGGCGCCTGATCGATCAATCGCAAGGTCGCGGATCGTTTGTGCGCAAGACAACGGCGCACGGACGCACAGGTCACTCCCGATGGGGGCCGATGATCCTCGCGGATCACCTTTGTATGTGATTCCAGCGGGATTGTCAGATCCGCCAGACCGTCCCGGCGCCGCACGAGCGAGTAAAAGACCTGCTCTGGATACAGCGGATCAAACCTCTGAGTTGTGATCCACAGGGTTCCGCTCCCGTCTTCGGCAACGCCGCTTACGACTGGCGTGTTTTCCTCGAGAGCCGGGCCATAAATGACTTCCGCTTGCCCAGCCACTATCCGATAGACGTTGGCCAAGGCGTCTAGGGCCAACATGGAGCCTGACTGTCCGGACGCTAACATCCAGGCCTGGCTGACTCGGAGACCGTCCGTCATGCCGATCACGTGAGTGGGTTGCTCCTGGATTCGGAACAGACCCGATGTGTACGTTCTCGCCCACAGGTTGCCTTCGCGATCCTCGAAGAGACCGGAGACTGGGTAGTCGGTTGCACTCGACAGCCCGACGGTAACGACCGGCTCCACGGATCCGTCCGTATACACCTCTAGGCCCGATCGTGTCGACACCCAAAGCCGACCGTGTCGGTCCACCAGCCGCGGCAGTGAACCATCACGTTGCAGGAACGCGGCGAGATCCACGCCCTGGTCGTCGCGTATCACCACCGTATCGCCCCGCACGGACGGGAACAACACGTCGCTTGTCGACGGTCGCGTCACGAGAATCGGGAAGACAGCCGGCGCGACGAACCGGACGGCGTCATCTTCCAGCACGCCGATGGAATCGCGATGCCGCGCGTTGAGCCACAAACGCCCAAAGCGTCCCGTCATCCACTGCGGGCCAAGCTCGGGGCTCTGTTCATGAAACGGAAAGATTCCGACGTCGAGGGAATCGCGGAGCGTCCCCGCTTCGAGTCGTCGAACACCGACGTTCGTAGAGCCGAGCCAGATCGTGCCGTCGCCGTCCCGCATGATGTGGCGCAACGGTTCTCGTACGGACGCGAACGATTCCGGACGGTCACCCGTGATGCGGACATAGTCCGTACCGTCCGGCATGATTTGGGCGACAAACACGGTGTCCCCGCCCGCCGCCACTAGAGTAGTTGGCGTCCCGCCCAGGATCCCAGCTCCAGGTTCCGAATATGAAACGAAACGGTTACCGTCAAAACGGACAACCGAACCGCTTGCAAGTATCCAGAGGTAACCGTCGGCGGACTGGATGAGGTCGCGGATTGACTCGCCCGGCAAACCGTCCTCACTGGTCCAATGGTCGACGCGGAAGCGGGGGGCAAACGAATGCTGCGCCGAGGCCGACGAGGCTAGGGCAACTAGGACGACGGAGCTCGCGATGACGAAACGCGAGCGAGACCGTCCGTGGTGACGGGATATCTCTTTGACTGAGCGTGTCAGAAGACCATTTTTCATGTAGTCAGCCAACACTGCGGTCATTATCCGGAGAATGGGGTACGATACGAAACACAAGGGCTGAGTGTTTGGTTGGTCATGAACTGGAAGCACTTGTTCGTTTTGAGCGCTCTCACAAATCTGTCGACAACTATTAACGCGTGGGCTCAATCGTCGGACTGCTTCTCGGGGTTGCCGCAATTGGCTGGTTCCTCGCCACGACGGTCACTGGCCCTACACTTCCACAAACCGCTCGCGTTGCTCCGCACTCCCCCACGCCTGACCGGTGAGCTTGTCCAGCGGCTGGGGTCACAGCGCGACCTAGGAGACTCGCATATGATCGATCTGCCGCCGGTATTGTGATGAACGCAGTTATCCGCATCCCTTCACCACGGCCGGGACACACCAACGGATCCATCTCGAAAAGGCGTTGCAGCAACATCTGCCCCGCGTTGCCGCGCCTCGCGCAACGCCCTGTGGCTCTGGTCGACCCGTACACACAGTTGTTCCTTCGACTGATCCTTGCTATCCCTCCCGTCGGCGTCGTGAACGATGAGTGGCCGTACTTTACCGGGACTTGACCCAGATCTTTATGTTTCTTCTCGGTTCCTTCGCTTTGTTGCGTGATGCATCTTTGTCGGATCAGACGCGTAACGAGAAACGCCTTGGAGGCGAACATGCGGTTCGACTATACGACAAAGGCCCTTTTTCACCCGGAACGATTTCAACCTTTCCAGGCGGCCGACGCCGGGCCGCTGTCTGATGGCACGTGTGCGGACATGACGCCAGCGAAGGCGTGGCATTTCAGCAGCTTGGCACATTGCGCCTATTTGGACCGCGGCTTGCTGAGCGAGGTGCTGCACACGGTGGATCTCGAACTAGTAACGATGTTTGACCGAGTAGGTACGCAAGGGTTCGTTGCGCGCGGAGCGAATTACGCGGTGTTGTCGTTCAGAGGAACGGAACCGGACGAGCCAGCTGATCTGAAGCGGGATCTGGACGTGATACCGAAACCATTCCTGCTAGGAGGCCGTGTTCACGGTGGTTTTCTCGAGGCGTTGCATGGTGACAATGGTGTTTGGAAAGAAGTAGAGGAAGCTTTGGGTGGTTTGGGAAGCTTATCGGTTTGGTTTACCGGGCATAGCCTAGGGGCCGCGCTTGCGACAGTAGCGGCAGCTACTCGCAAACCGACCGGGCTCATCACCTTCGGCTCCCCCCGCGTGGGAGACGAAGCCTTCGTCCAGTTACTAAAGGACGTTCGGACGTATCGGTACGTCAATGGTGCTGACCTTGTCGCCAGGATCCCTCCGAAAATCATGTACCGACACGCAGGCGCGATGGTCTTCCTTGACGAACGAAGGGTCTCACGTGTTAACCCGTCTCGCGGATATGTTTGGAAAAGATGCGCGATGTTGATCGCACGTTACGCATTGCGTTTTCCGTTGTTACGAAAAGGTGATGTCAAACTCCGCTCGCTCGTTGATCATGCTATCGTGAACTATTCGACCGCGCTTGACAATGAAATCGCAAAATGACGGTTTTGCTGTGGGATCATTGGTCGTCCGGCTCATTCCGAATCCAGTCCTATGGTCCGCGTCAGCCTCCGGCGTATTCGCTCCTGATCGGATTCGTCATCCGTCCTCGAACACGTCGCTGGACGTCGACTCGGCTCCAGGCGTGGTGTACTACGCAACCTCGTTTGGAGTTTTACGCACCGACTGGTGCACGATCCCGCTAGCACCCTGCCCCACCGCTTCGTGAAGATGAGCGATAAAGGCCTGTCGCAAATCGTATACTATAGATGAAGACGCTCCACGAATCGCGTTAGCGGTCCGAGATTTCATGGAGTGACCAGCAGGTGTTGAACCCATCCTGTTGTTGGTGTTCTCTCAGCCGTGGCCAACGGTGATGAGCTAAGGTTATCGCCGAGGCAGAAGGGAAGACCG
>JAZDDC010000165.1:0-3026 GCA_036679565.1 Gemmatimonadota bacterium | reverse complement strand
GGGAAAACTCTCGTCAAACACAGGCTCCCACGCATCATGGTGCACAACAGTCGTAACACCGCCAATGAGGTTCTTCAGCGCGCCAAAAAGAAGGGCGTCACGCGGAGCAATTTTTTTAGCGTACGACAACTCAGCACCGAACCGAGTGTGTAAGTCCGTGCCCCACTCGTAGACATCGCGGTAAGGGGGCTTGCCCAATTGCGGATAGTGGTTGCGATGAAGATGGTCGTGCGCGTTGATCAAACCCGGATGAAAATGCCCCTCACCCAACGACAACTCAAAATCACATTCCGCTTCCGCCGATACGATGGAGCGTGCGTGGACTGCTATCCGTTCCCCAGACGCCGTGGTGAGGCGGAAACTCACAATGTGAAGCGGAGTGCAAGGACAAGCGGGAGTCCCTCCTGTTCGGCATAAGCCCTTTCCCGACCAGCAACCTCGTAAAACGACCTGACGCTGGGACCCACTACCGAGTCTACCTGTCGCTCCAGACGCAACCCAAACTGACTTGAGGCATCAATGTGTTCGCGGACGGAGTGGCAAAAATGTTCGACGGTATGAGGACGTCCCTGTTCATCGCGGAAGGTTCGTTTGTGCCCATGTGATGTTGCGACGGGATGAAAATCGGTGACGATAACAGTCCCGTTACGCTTGGTGACGCGGGCCAGCTCCTCATAGGCCGGCAACAGATCCTTCACATGCCCAATTGCCAACCGGCACCACACAACGTCCATCGACTCCGCACACACGGGAAGAGCACGCATGTCCGCCGCCGCGGTCCGGCCACGGGACACCGCGTCACGGTTTTCCTTTAACATGTTTGGGACGAGATCTATACCCACCGCCAACTTGGCGTGTGATTCGGCAACTGCCCGCAGACGCCGGCCGGTGCCACAACCAACATCCAACAACACCAGACCTTTGAGCGCTGGAGTGAGGCCACGCACTGTGTGCTCGTCTAGCACCGACACGGGGTTTTCTACTTCGTAAGTTGGCGCCCAAAGTCGATACGCGCACGCCGCGGCAATACTCCCGCTTCCCCTCTCTGCCGCGTCATGCACGCGACGGACCGGGCCTCAGGTGTCCGTACGCCTGCGGATCATCCGCTTCGCTTCTTGCGAATCGACGGACCGCACGGAGCAACCAAGGGTTTTCGTACGCGCCCTGTTCCCACCGTCTTTTTGCCAACACTCGCGCGAGTTGTTTACCCCAATTCTTCGTCTTCGTATCGTTCACCGACGGGAATCGTGATTTGAGTACCAAGGCAAAATCTTCAACACGCGCCTTGAGCTTGTCGGGCAACCAACCGAGTTTCGGATCTTCATGTGTCATCCAACCAAGCCACTCAGGTGCTGTCCATTCTTCTAACGTTTCGGGGGTACCCTTGAGCGGATCGACATTCCCGTACGTACTGCGACGTTGCGGAGTGGGCGTATAGAAATATGTGATCAATTCCATATCGGGATTAATCGACTTCAAACGCCTCACAAAGTCGAGTGTGTTGGCGATATCAGCTTCGGGATCGTCGGGGTCACCCAAGACGAACGAAAACTCCGGCACGATCCCATAGAATCGACACTTCTCAGCAACCGCCAAAGTTTTGTCGGTGGTGAGGTGTTTTGACATTTTCTTCAGCACGGCGTCAGACCCCGATTCCGCACCCAGGAAGACCATACGCAAACCAGCGCGTCGCAAACTTTCCCAGGTGCGGTCGGACATACGCAACATTGCATCAATCCGCGCCTCACACCACCACTTGAGATCGAGCGGCTCGAGACGGTCACAGAGTTCGCTTGTCAGCTCTTCCTTCACAATGAAATTGTTATCATAAAAGTGGATCGAATCCACCCCGTGCCGATCCACTAAATACCTCAGATTCTTCTCCGTCCGCGCAGGATCTTCCACTTTTTGGCGACTGCCATACGCGGCAATAACACCGCAGAAGTTGCACGAATACGCACACCCAATTGACGTTTGATAAACAGCACTTCGCACGCCGAGTGCCGTGGGATGGACGTATTGATCCACCTCAATGCGGTCATAGGGCGGGGACGGAAACTCATTGGGCGACTTCCAGAGGCGTTCCCGCGCGATCGAGGCAGTCCCGTTGTCGGCAAACGCCAGACCCCGCACCGATTTAGGATCTTTGCCGTCCCGTAGGACTTTCAGTAGGTCGAGGAACGTTTCCTCGCCCTGGCCGCGCACCACCCAATCGACATACGGCGCATGCACGACAGGCTCAGGATACAATGAGGGGAAGTAACCACCCCAAACCACGGGGATTTGCGGGTACTTGATTTTTAGGTTCCGGGTGTCTGCGACCGCGCTCACTAACTGTGGGCCGGGCATCACCGTCAGCGCGACCAAAGACACAGGGTCCGGCGAACCCAGTCTGGATTGAATCAACGCTTCGACATCGCCCACCACATTCACGTCGGGCCGATTGCCATCGACGATAGTCCATGTCTCGGATGCGGGTAACGCGGCGCCAAGAGACATGATGGAAAGCGGGAACCGCCGGTTCTTTGGCCTGGTCGCTTTCGGGTTTATGAATACAATCACGGTGAGAAGTCCCCAAGACTGTTAAGCAACCGACACACCTGTGCGAGTGAAGGTCAAAAGGATATGATCCCCGATAAAGGCCAATGGTCTCCCGGCCACCCGGTCCAGACCCTCCAGGGCACTTACAACACGCGGAAAACGCGATATAGCGGGCTCCGCAGCACTGGGAGGAACGAAGACACCAATGCCTCGTTTGGTTCGCAACGAAAAAAATGGGTGGAACGCGCGCGCAACGGACCGGGGATTAGGATACCATACGGAGAAATCATGTCCGTTCAGCCGAGCGTTTACGGGACCGTTGGAGCGTAACCGGCGAAACGCACTGGCGAAGTTGCCTTGACTCATTTGCACGATGACCTCACCAAATGAAAACGATCCGAACACAACGAGAAGAGCTAAGCCTCCGGGCCTCGTCAACGCCGCCAACGCACGTCCAACGGGCGCCAGATCTTCGACGCAATTAA
>JAZDDC010000164.1:0-10882 GCA_036679565.1 Gemmatimonadota bacterium | reverse complement strand
GCATCGCCATGTACGGCGCATATCCCAGTGATCCCGAATCGGAGAGACGCCTATCACGGCTGCGGTGTGCGTTTCGGCTAAAAGCCCGCGTGGCTCGGGTTGAACGACTGCGTGTCGGCGATTCCGTGAGTTACGGCCGAAACTACGTTGCCGAGAGGCCAACGTGGATCGCAACTTTGCCGGTGGGCCACGGCGACGGTTACACCCGTCTTGCGGTGCAAGGGGCTCGCATCTTGATCGGGGAGGCCACATACCCGGTGATCGGCGCTGTAAGCGCTAGTCACACGATTGTTGAACTCAGTGAAAGGTCGGGCGTGAAAGTGGGAGACGTTGCAACGCTGATCGGCCCGGACGTACCGGAGATCGAACCTAACAACGTTGCTGCATCGACAGGAGCATCTGTTTACGATCTTCTGATGCACCTCAATCCCACTCTGCCCAGATCGTTCGTTAGCGGATAATCACAATCCCGCTAGCGAGGCAGTCTTCCTTCCATATCGGCGACGACAAATGCCATGACCGCCATGGTGGCCACACAACGCGCCATTTCCTCGGGGTCTAGCTTGTCGATCGTATCAGCATCGGTATGGTGGTACCAAAAGTAACGCGTACCGTCCACCTGTAGTCCCATACCGGGCACACCGCGTTGCATGATAGGTCCAATGTCTGCACCACCACCACCTCTCGAAATAGTCCCGGACTCGATCCGGTCAAGGAGTGAACCAACCTCACTGACTATTTGGAAGGCTTCGTCTGATCCGGTAAAACCAAATCCGGTAGGGCTAAAAACGCCCCCGTCCGATTCCATTGCCAGAATGTGATCGCCAAGTTCGTCCATGTGTGCGTCTCGATATGCATTTCCGCCACGCAAACCGTTTTCTTCATTTGTCCATAGTACGACCCGCACCGTTCGTTTTGGACGCAGTCCGAGCACCTTCATCAAGCGGACTGCCTCCCATGCAGCAATGCTCCCTCCACCGTCGTCCATTGCCCCCTGTCCAACGTCCCATGAGTCTATGTGCCCACCGAGCACAATCACTTCCTCGGGGAACTCACTGCCAACCACTTCAGCCATGACATTGCGCGACTCGGAGTCAGGATACCAACGGGCGTTCATTGAAAGAGCCACTTCGATGCGTTCGCCGCGTTCTTGCATGCGGTGCAACATATCCGCATCCTCTCGCGTCACAGCGGCGTGAGGAATACGTGGCGTGCCGTCTTCATACGCCATGTTGCCCGTATGCGGCGTTTGCATCGAGTATGGTGTCACCGACGCAATAAGACTGGCAATTGCTCCGACCTTTGCAGCTTCAACCGCTCCTGAACGTCTGTACGTAACCGTGCGCCCGTACCCCTCCCACGGAGGGTTGTACAACACGATCTTACCACGAGCCTCATCTGCCCGCTCGGTTAACTCGTCAAAATCACGCACGACCAACACCTGCCCGGTGAGACCCTGCGGAGGAGTCCCAATGCTTCCACCCAAACCCAGCATCGGTAATTTACGATGCCGTGGCCGCACCAACTCGAGCGACTCGACACCGCGAACCCAGCGCGGAACCATCACGGGCTCGGCACGAACATTATCGAGACCGTCACTCTCCATGGTGGCGAGAATCCAGTCCAACGCATCTTCCAAGTTCGACGAGCCACTAAACCGGGCGCCGAACAAGTCCACCATCTCAGTCAACCGTTCGTAGGCGAAGCTGTCGGCGAGCGCGGCATTGATGATTTGATCCGCCACCCGTCTATACTCGCTTCGGATTTGCTGGCCGCTAACCGGGGCGGATGCGACAGTGATGAGCAGGCAGAGCGTTTGTATGTGCGTTTGAAATCGCATCGAGTTTTTTCCGTTGGTTTCTTGTGATGGAAAAATGAAGATCGGGTTGCCATGCCGGCTAACCGAATGTCGCCAACTCTTTTCGCTTAAACGGTGAATAACCACCACTCCGTGAAGTCTGCGGATTCCGCGGCGCTACCGCAGACTCCCAGACTAACAACCGGCGGCTTCAAAAAGTCCCGCCAATTCCCCCGCTCCAACCGGCTCGTCCACGTCAGACAATCCAACCAAGAAAGCCGTCCGTCCCAACACGTCATCTGGGGACAGTCCCCGCGCACGCAAGACATGGAGTCCCAGGTCACCGTCTCGCTTGCTCAGTTTACGTCCGTCGTCATCTTGTATGAGCGAGTGGTGGAAAAATGTTAATCCCGATTCACCGCCGAGCAAGGACCGTAACAATAACTGTCGGCCGGTTGACATCAACAAATCCTCGCCTCGAATAACTGCCGTAATGCCCTGCATCAGATCGTCCACGACAACGCAAAACTGGTACGTCCAATTACCCGACCGATCCCGGATCAATATGTCGCCACATTGCTGGGTTGGATCTTGAACCTGTGGGCCCCGGTTGATGTCAACAAACGTAACCGGCCCGATCGGCAGTTTTACCCGTACGCCGCGGCCCGGACCCATGGGCAGATTCCGATCACGACACCGTCCGTCGTAAGCTGGCTCCTCGCCGGGGGCCGCATCACTCGCCGCAAAGATTTCCGCCCTCGTGCATTCGCACGCGTAGAGCAATCCATTGTCCCGGAGCGCATCCGCGAACCGGTGATAGTCGGCGCCGCAGTCGCTTTGGCGATATTGAGACGAGCCGCGACGAAAGGAGTCGATTGATCCGTAGTCGGGCCTCAATCCCAACCACTCAACGTCTCGCAGAATAGCACGTTCATATTCCATGCGGCAACGCCCACGATCATGGTCCTCGAGCCGGAGCAGCACTTCACCACCACGCGCGGCGGCGATTCCCCAGACGTAAACTGCATTCGCCACATGACCCAAATGGAGCACCCCCGTCGGGCTTGGTGCGAATCGCGTAATCAACGGCAGCGGGGAACGTCCGAAATTCTGGGATCTATCGACCGCGCGATCGGTGCGCCGAGTAGCGGTTCTGGAATCCCGAACGCATCGACAAGTGCCCCCGCTACGTCACGCACATCACCGCTGAGTCGGTTGACCAGCGCCCGGACGGCTCTCGATTTGGCCCCCTCGAAATAGCCACTCTCCAGAAACCACCCGCGGTCGGCTTCGAAGCGTGACAGTGCAAACAGGTCACGCAACATGTGAAGGTATGGCTTGGCGTCGGTGACCGGACACTCAGCAATCTCGTCGTCAAAGGCTTCATACGTGACACGCTCAACAAATGCATTCGCTAAACTCATAGCATGGTCCTGACATTCGATAAATGCATCGAATGAATCCATTCCGTCATCTATTCGACCTTTCATACGACGTGCAAGCGACTGCAGAAGACGGTCTTCGCGGTATTGCAACGCCGCACGATGAAAATCAGGGTCTCGTAAATGTCCGTCGTCGCTCAGGCGGGTCCACAAAGGGTTGAACTTCACAGCACCTGCTGCAGCCCGCTCTGCAAGAAATTTTACCACACCCCATGGTCGCAACGCCCCAAACTGATGCTGGAAATCTGTCAGCAAGCCCTTCGCAACGAGTTGCATCAACACGGTGTTGTCGCCCTCGAAGGTCGTGAAGATATCCGTGTCGGCTTTCAGCGCCGGGATACGATTGATGGCAAGGTAACCTTGGCCACCGCACGACTCTCGACAGGCTTGCAGTGTATCGACGGCAAACCAGCTTGTGTACGACTTAATACCCGCCGCCAACGTTTCGATTTGGCGGCTGTCTTCTTCCGTCCGATTCAAGAAACGGCTCACCAAATATTTACAGGCGAAGTGGAGGGCGTACGCTGTTGCCAATCGCGGCATCAGCCGACGTTGTTGCGTCAAGTAGTCCAGGATCGAGCGTTCCGGAAGACCCGCGACACCAAACTGCGTCCGATGTTCACTATATCGCACCGCAATGGCCAGCCCGGATTTTGCCGCGCTCACGCTCGCCCCCGCGATACTCACGCGCCCACCGACGAGCGTACCGAGCATCGTGAAGAATCGGCGAGAGGGACTGGTTATGGAACTATCGTACGTGCCATCCGCCGCGACCTGCGCGTATCGATCTAGCAGATTCTCCCGCGGCACATGCACGTGATCAAACCATAACCGACCGTTATCGACACCGTTCAGACCCTCTTTTTCGCCGCAATCTTCGATCCGCACACCCGGCATCGCATCGCCTTCGTCGTCGCGAATCGGCACGAGAAACGCATGCACGCCAAACGAGTCACCCGCGACACGGAGTTGTGCGAAAACCGTGGCCATCCGACCATGTGCCGCGGCGTTGCCAATCCACTCTTTGCGTGCGGTTTCGGTAGGTGTATTGATGACGAAACTCTCCGTGCTGACCTCATAGTCTGCGGTGGTTTCCAGATCCCACACATTGGAGCCATGGCCGAGTTCGGTCATCGCAAAACAACCTGGCAACGCCAACGTCCCAACCTGTCGCAAGTACTTGTCGTGGTGACGTCTGGTCCCAAGGAAAAGGATACTGCCGCCAAACAAACCGTACTGGACGCCGAATTTTATTACGAGGCTGAGATCGTGAAACGCGATGGTTTCAAATACCGCGAGGAACGCACCAAAATTTCCTGCGCCACCGACATATTTCGGATAACCGAGGCTACCGAAACCATGTTGGGCAAGCACACGAACCCACTCGAGCACTTGCTCCCTGAACTGTGATCGCGGAGTCCCGTACGAGTACTCGAAATCTGCTTGCGACAAAAGCCGACGCAATCGTTCGCGCACATCGCCGTTGGGTTGATCCATCCAGACGCGCAACGCGCTACCATCGAAGCGTGGAATTACCGGTTCGCTCGCCGCGCGCGCAGGCGGTGCTTCCGCAAGCATCTCGCGCGACTCTTCAACACCGGCAACACCCAAAGCCTCTTCAATTTCCAAGAGCGCATTGCGTGTGGACTCCCAGTCATCGGAGCTATCGACGCCTGCTACCAAGCCCATACCCAACTCTGCCAACGACATTTTTTCGTTTCGTTCCAGTCGCTGACCCGAACGACGGACAACGTTTAGCAAATACTGGAGTTCGGGCGGCGACGGTGGTTGGTCGGGATCAAGCCATCCCTTGATGGCAGCTCGGCAATCGTCGTCGAATCCGTCTATCTTATTTAACCTGTCTCTTATGCCTTGCAATTGCGCTGTACTGAGCGTTCCGTCAGCCCAGGCCACATAAATCATGGGCGCCGCAGGTAACACCGCAGCGTGTTCAGGCCAAGTGCGTTGATGTTTCATATGTTAGGATTTCGAGACGTAGGATGTTTTGCGTATTCCAACAACGCTATGGTTGCCGTGGGGGCCAGCCGCCACCAGAGGCGGGACGCATGGGCTTGCCACCCTTTTCACTCTCGGGTGTAAAATCCTCACCGGGATTGATAAATCGATTCCCCTCAATCCGGTACTGACGATCGTACAGTTCACGATAACGACCGCCGGCCGCGAGCAATTCGTCGTGGGTGCCAGACTCAACGATTTGGCCATCCTCAAGAACGAGGATTTGATCCGCGTTCCGAATGGTTGATAAACGATGCGCAATCACAAACGTTGTCCGGCCTTGCAGCAACGCGCCGAGCCCCTCTTGAATCATACCCTCGCTCTCACTGTCAAGTGACGACGTAGCCTCATCGAGCACGAGGATTTTGGGATCGGCCAGGATGGCCCGCGCTATGGCAACCCGTTGCCGCTGACCGCCGGACAACTTCACACCCCGCTCACCTACGATCGTTTCGTACCCCTTCTCAAATTTTTCAATAAACTCATCGCAATTCGCAATGCGCGACGCTCGGCGAACATCCTCATCGCTGGCACCCGGGTTACCAAACCGAATGTTTTCCGCAATGGTTGCATCGAAGAGAAAATTTTCCTGCAATACAACCGCGAGGAAACGACGATATTCGCGAATACGAAGTGTTTTGATGTCCTTCCCGTCCACGACAACTGAACCGCTATTCGAATAATTGAAGGCGAGGACAAGACCAACCAACGTACTCTTTCCCGATCCGCTCGATCCAACCAACGCCGTGCTCATCCTCGGTGGCCATGCTACGTACTTCGCGGATACGATCCAATCCCGCAAAGGCTTCGCTGATCTGCGTACTGATCGATGCGATTTGCACCAGAGGGGCTACCATGAGCCCTGTGAGCATTAAGTACATGATGAATTCGCCAAGCGTCATCTCGCCCGACAGAATAGCACCGCCACCGACCAGGATCATGATCACGCCAATGGCACCGGTGATGATGCTGGTAAAAGCCGTGATGGCCGAGACACCCGTGATCGTCCTGGCAACGTTTCGGAACAACAAGTGCGCGCCACGCGCAAAGACAAGCTTTTCTCGGCGCTCGGACGTATAGGCCTTGACGAGTCGTACACCGCCCAACGTTTCGCCCAACCGACCCGTCAACGTGGCGTTGAGCTTGCCCCGTTCTCGGAAAATCGGACGAAGCTTCGTGAAGGCGAGCCCCATCGCCCCAGCAAATGCAAGCAGTACCACCACCGTGAAGAGCGTCATCTTCCAGTTGAGATAGAGCAGAATCCCAAAGGCGATACTGGCCGTCACCATTCCGCCGACGAGTTGTACCAACCCGGTCCCGACGAGGTTACGGATACCGTCCGCGTCGTTCATGACGCGGGAAATAAGGACACCCGTCTTCGTGGAGTCGAAATAAGAGACCGGAAGACGGGTTACATGCGCTTGCACTGTCTTCCTCATGTCGGTGATAGCACGTTGTGCGGCCACGCTAAGCACCTGTGATAGCGTAAATGATGAGATTGCCTGAATGACGGTAGCGATGGCCACCGCCCCGGCCAGAGTAGGCAGCAATTCGGCACGCCCACTTACAATCACGTCGTCGATTAAGAATTTCGAGGTCCACGGTACAACCAAGCCCGCCAACCTGTTCACGATCATGACAACCATGCCGATAGCAAGCCGCGATCGATGTGCCCAAATAAGTTCGCGGGCCTCCATCCACACATCGGAGAGTTTGAGTGGTTTTTTGTCGGTGGACGCCAGTGATGCCCCTCAGGTGGTATTGGCTGGGGGGAATCTAGTGGGGGTTGGAATTGTGAGCCAGGTAATCATTGGATGCAACGCGCGCTGCGCGTTGCTTGCTGCCAGCTGCCAGCCTCTAGCTACCAGCCAGCTCCGTGCGAGGCATCCGGAGTTGCCAGAGCCAGCGGGGCTCAGCGCGCTCCACGGGGCGTCAGAAACGGTCGCCGTCAGGCGTTCACTCAGTGATGCTTCGTCTGTTTGTCGTCTCCTCAATTACCCTGTTATGTGCGTGCGGCGATTCGCCAACCGGCCCCCAACCAGGGTTACTCGGTCGATACGAGTTGACACAACTGGATTCGGACATACGCGGTGTTGTGACCGACCACCTCGCCGGCGGCGCACGAATCAACATCGAACTACGGCGTAATGGCACCGCGTCTGTGGATCTGTTCGTACCCGGAGGGAGAAGCGATGGTACCGACCTCCGTGAAGCAGTCGATACGCGTTGGTCCATTCAACGGCAACCACTCACACCAACACTCATCGTGACGACCCTATGGGTAGCTGCAAGCTCGACAATCGTCTCTTCCGGATGGAGAGTCGGGACCCAAATGCTATTGGCGAATCCGCCGTCGTGTAGCATGGAGTACTGGGATCCGAGCATTTTCGAGTGCCGGATCAATGCGGAGTTGACAAAGGTTGAGTAGCTACCCGCTAGATGTGCACTGGAATTGATTATCGCAACGTTTGGGCTCAACGGCTACTTACGGACCTGAAGAAACAGCGAGGGCGTTCACTCCCTCCTCAACGCCACCAGCGGACTCAATCGGCTCGCTCGCAACGCGGGCACAAACGAAGCAATCACTGCGACTAGAGCGGAAATACCCGCCACCGCACCAAACGTAACCGGGTCGAGGGGATTCACTTCGAACAACATGCTGTTTAGAAAACGTGTCAGCGCCATTGCGCCGGCAGCCCCCAGGACGATTCCAATACTTGCAAGCAGCGCACCCTCGCGCACGACGCGGCGCAAAACGTTCCACCGTCCTTCACCCAATGATAGACGAATACCGATCTCTTGCGTCCGTCGATTGACACCGAATGCCATCACGCCGTAGATGCCAACGGCGGCCAGCGCTAGCGCGACACTCGCAAACAACGAAAGTAGCAGAACATTGAAGCGCGGTTGAGCAACCGTGGCCGACAGGTTTTGTTCGACCGTAGACATATTCGAAAGCGCGAGATCACGGTCAAGAGACCACACGCGTTCTCTGATACGGCCGAACACGGCTTCTGGCGTGCCCCGGATACGCGCCATGAGGACAAAACTACCGAACGGCATTTGCGCAAACGTTGGGTACACGGCAGGCGGCACGTCTCTGCTCAGCCCACGGAAACGCACATCGCGCACCACACCCACGATTTCCCGGGCAACCCTCCAATTGGATACGCGATATCCGATGGGATCCTCGTTCTGGAAATACCGGCGCACAAACGACTCGTTCACAAGGGCAACAGGTGGAGCGTCCACACGATCATCAGCATCCGTCAACATCCGACCTTTCACCAACGAGATACCGACGGTGGAGAAGTACGAAGGACTGACAATACGGATGCGCACTTCCTCTAAGTCCGCCGGCGGCGATGGCGGCAACGGATCGATCCCTAAGCGCGTGGTCCATCCCGCATTGACCGGGCTGTTCAGCGCGATGGCCGCGGATTCGACCTCCGCTATACCACTGACTTGCTCCAGGACGTCGCGTTGGAATGCACGTACTTCCGGAAGGTTGGGCCAGTCGGCAAATGACTGTGGATATCTCGACGCGGGAAGTGCCAGTGACACTTGAACAACTTGGGTGGGGTTAAATCCAGGATCGACGTTTGTCAGCCGTTGAAAACTCTTGATGAGCAGACCCGCGCCCGTGACGAGCACGACTGCCATGCCAACCTCGGCGATCACGAGAGATTTTCGCAGACGTTGTTTGCCAGCGCCGCCACCGGTACGGCCACCCTCCTTCAAGGGTTCATACAAATCCGTTTTCGTCGCCTGGAGCGCTGGCAGCAAACCAAACGCTATACCGGTCACGACCGATACAAGTAAAGTAAAGCTGAGTACCCGCCAGTCGATTCCGACATCGGTAAGCCGCGGCATGGCGGATGGATTCATGGCGACCAAACCCGCCACTCCGGCATAGGCGAGACCCAATCCGAGTACACCGCCTACGACAGCCATCAAAACACTTTCCGTCAAGAACTGCCGCACGAGCCGCATCCGACCCGCGCCGATGGCCATGCGGATCGCAACTTCGCGATCGCGCGCCATGGCGCGTGCGAAGAAGAGGTTGGCAACGTTGACACAGGCGATGAGTAACACAAAACCGACCGCACCCATCAAGACCCAGAGTTGTGTTCGCACGCCGGCGAACAATGCGTCGTGAATTGACTGTCCCCACATGCCGCGATTCTGATTGTCCCCGGGAAATTCTTGTTCAAGGGCAGCGGCAATCGCGGTGAGGTCGCCATTGGCGCGTTCTAACGGGATACCGTCGCGAAGCTGCGCGATCACACCAAAACCGTGGTTGCCACGGGGACGGCTCGTGGGCCCAAGTGCTAACGGCCGCCAAACGTCGATGTTCGCCGTTGGAAACGCAAATCCCTCGGGCATGACGCCGATGACTTGTGCGGACACGCCATCCAATACCATTGCACGTCCAAGGACAGCGGGATCACGGCCGAAACGCGCGGTCCAGAACCGATGGCTCAAGACCGCCACGGGATTTGCGCCGACGACATCATCGTCCGCGTCAAACCCTCTGCCAAGCACCGGGGACACACCCAAAATGGAAAACAAACGGTACGTCGTCGTCGTCGTCGTGACGATTACCGGCTCTGAATCCGGGGCCGTAATGGTTGCCGTGGGAGTTACAAACGTCGCCATCGCGTCAAAGACTTCGTTGCGCTCCTGGACGTCAAAAAAATCAGGGAGCGAGAACCCTTCGAACCGTGTCCCGTTGAGTCGGTCACTCTCCTGCAGAATGACCAACCGTTCGGCATCCGGGTATGGTAGCGGTCGCAACAGCACTGTGTCTACGACCGAGTATATGGCTGAATTCGCTCCGATCCCTAGTGCCAGTGTCAGCAGCACGATCGACGTAAAACCGGGGTTCTTGATTAACGAGCGAAACGCGTACCGAACATCTTGCATGAATGCCGACATCAGTGAATCTCTCCGCGTGGGACGTTCCACCATCCTCAACCCGTGACACACACGTCGGGTCCGATCAAAATCTCCAAATCGGTCGATCGCCGCTCGACGGGCTCGGGGTGATGAATACCCTCGGGCTTCGTAACTCTTTGTCCGCATATCGAGATGATATGCGAGTTCCTCATCGACCTCCCGACGAGTCTTTTCGCGTCGCAACAAAGCGCGAATCCTAAAACGCAAATCCAGCCAACTCATAGGAACACTCAACCAGACCTAAGAATCTTTGCCACGGCCGTGGAAAACTCTCCCCACCGTTCTTTCTCTTGATGAAGCTGTTTTTTTCCAGCGGGCGTGAGACGATAGTATTTTGCCCGACGATTGTTTTCCGTCATCTGCCAACTGGCTCGAAGCCACCCGCGCCGTTCCATTCTGTAAAGCGCCGGGTACAACGACCCCTCCTCGACACGCAACGCATCATCAGTGAGGCCCTGAATACGAACACCAATGGCATATCCGTTCATGGGTTCTTCTTCGAGCAGCTTGAGAACCAGGAGTTCGAGCGTGCCGTGGAGGAGGTCAGATTTTTTCGTTTTGGCCATGTTGTTCCCTTAGACGTTCTAAGTAACGCAATTGTTCCCTTAGATTGTCAAGGGGTGAGAAAGCTGCCAGCCGCCAGCTGCCCGCTACCAGCTGCTCCTCG
>JAZDDC010000163.1:391-3393 GCA_036679565.1 Gemmatimonadota bacterium | reverse complement strand
GCCGGCGAATCCCACATCGATGCACGCGCGGATATTTACAGCCTTGCGTGTGTCGCGTATGAAATGTTCACCGGAAGACAACCTTTTGAAGGAAGTACCGCGACAGAAGTGGTGGCGCAAAGATTTACAATTGCGCCCCCTCACATCCGTGATGCCGCTCCGGACGTACCCCATGGGGTTGGAAACGTGTTGCAGCGGGCGATGGCTGTCGAGCGAGAGAATCGTTACGTATCCGTAAACGAGTTCTTCACGGCGCTAAAAACATCCGTCGGAAGCCGTCCCATTCCCGTCCTGTCAAAACCCGCCTCTTTCATCGCCAACAGGGTTTGGCGGACGAATACGTGGTTGCGCAACGTATTGGCCAAGGGACCACGCATTCGCTGGCTCACCAACGTCACCCAGGATCTCAAGTTTGCTGTCAGGTCATACAGGAAACGATGGGCGCGAACATCCGTCTTGCTCGCCACCGCGGCGTTGGGCATTGGGATCAACACCGCGGTGTTCAGCGTGGTGCAAGCCGTTCTTCTGCGTCCCTTACCCTACCCCGAGCCAGATAGACTCGTCTTCCTGGACAGGGTTTCACTCAGCACGACGGATGTCCGCTCACTGTCAATGGCCAGCGTTGACGAGATTGGAACGGACGTCAGTTCTCTGCAAGCCGTGGGCGCGTACACAGGCACCAACCAGTCCGTGGTGGTCAACGACGTTTCGTATCACGTCCCAGCCTACGTCACGACGGAAGACTTCTTTGACGTACTGGGCATCCCACCAGCACTTGGCACCACTCGAGGTGATCTACCCATCGGCATCATCAGCCACTCGTTCTGGCAACGCGCATTTGGCGGCGATTTGGACGTCTTGGGAAAACTCATCACGGTTTCCGGCACCACAGTTCCGATTGCCGGTGTGATGCCTGCTACCTTCGGTTTGCCACAGAACACAGACGTCTGGATACCCCAGAACCTCCGCCCTTTTTGGGGCCCCAGCCATTCGGTGAGCGGATTGCGCGCCGTAGCCCGCATGACACCGGATGCGAATCCCGAGATTGTCCAGTCAGAGTTGTCCGTTCTTGCCCAAGCGATTTCCATAGCAGAACCGGCCGCATTTGAGAACGCCGGTTTTCGGGTACGCTCGCTTCAACAGATGCTGGCGGCGCGTAGCAAACGAACGCTGTTGCTTTTGTTCACCGTGGTCGGCGCTATTCTACTCATCGCGTGCAGCAATATTGCTGCCGTCATGACCGCCGACACGACTGCTCGAAGAAGTGAGATGGTTATCCGACGTTCACTGGGCGCATCCGGCGCCCGTCTAGTACGTCAACTTCTCACCGAATCTGTTGTCTTGGGAGTCGCTGGTGCCACCGTCGCACTCGGCATGGCCTTCGGCTCGTTGAGTCTAATAAACAATCTGGTGCCACGTCACTACCTTCACTCGGGAGTTGCGACGCTCGACATGACGGTCGTCTTTTTCACCGTGGCGTTAGGCGTCATTACTGGTTTTCTATTTGGACTAGCACCGGCCATAAACGTAGCCCGTTCTGGGTCTTCCTCTGAAAACGCAACCCGCAGACTGTCTCCGGGACGAGGCGATCGCGCGATCGCGCGAATCTTGGTTGCCGCACAATACGGATTGTCGCTGGCGGTCGTTGTGGTGGCTTCGCTTACCGTTAAGAGTCTCGTCGGACTCCTTGCCGTAGATCCCGGATTTTCCGTCACGGGTACCGTGACGGCCGAGCTGGACATGACGGTCGAGCGGTACGAGGGTGTTGGCGCGCAGACGGGGTTTCGACAGGAACTCGTAAGGGAATTGCAAGCGATACCAGGCGTACGGCGTGCTTCATTTGCTTCCGCGCCACCGCTTGTCCCGGGCGCAAACCTCAGAACCGGTATTTACAGGCAGGGTGAGACACGCATCGCGGCAAATCCCGACTGGCGGACGATCAGTCGCGATTATTTTGCGACAATAGGAACACCACTTTTGCGCGGTCGCAATTTCGACAGCAATGACAACCTGGAGTCTGCGGGTGTCGTCATCGTCAATCAGGCCCTTGCGCGGAAAACATGGGGAGATACCGAAGCAGTCGGCCAGCGCATCAAACCTGAACTCGAGTTCCTCCAAGTACCGGGGCCGGCTTCGGACGGTTGGTTGACCGTCGTCGGGGTCGTGTCCAGCACCAAACAGTACAGCCTCGAAGAGGACCCTGTTTCAGCGGTTTACATGCCGGCGCAACAGCATCCCTGGCAAGCGCGCTCAATCAATGTGGTTCTGTCGATCGATAACTCGGTTACCGACATCGAGCGCACGGTTCGTGACGTAGTTGGCGGTGTTGACGCGTCGGTACGTGTCGGTCGCGTGAACACGATGCGGGGTTGGGTGGCCCAATCAGTTTCGACCCCTCGCTTCCAAGCCGGCCTGTTGTCCGCCTTTGCCGCCGTCGCAATTGGCCTGGTGTTACTGGGGATGTACGGCGTAACATCCGAATCGATGCAACAGCGACGCGGTGAGATGGCGGTTCGCGTTGCGCTGGGCGCCAACGGCGAACGCATCATGAAGCTGCTGACCGGAGAAGGCTTGAAGTTGATCCTTGCCGGTCAGCTCGCGGGTACGGCATTGATTCTCTTAATTGCACCTTCTGTTTCGGGTTTGCTCTTCAATATTCCAAGGTTCGACTTGGCCATATACCTGCTCGTCTCGCCAGTTCTCGCCGGTGCGGTCCTCTTGAGCACCTACTTCCCGGCGCGCCGCGCAGGAAGAGCCGATCCCGTGCGGGCATTGAAGGCGTAGGTGAGGTGCCGGTACTCAACCGACTGTGAACGATACGAAGGCCGGTGGTTCCGCCGGCGGCGTATTCATGCCATCCCATTCTTGCCCTATGCATGCTGCTTTACCCAATCGCAAAGGCCGAGCGTCGTGTCAGCGAAACTCGACCGCGTTTGCGACTCAAGCTGAAGGGCCCGACCGTTCCACACGAATACTGCCCTGTGTTTCTCCAACAGCTCCCA
>JAZDDC010000163.1:0-385 GCA_036679565.1 Gemmatimonadota bacterium | reverse complement strand
CCAATCGCAAAGGCCGAGCGTCGTGTCAGCGAAACTCGACCGCGTTTGCGACTCAAGCTGAAGGGCCCGACCGTTCCACACGAATACTGCCCTGTGTTTCTCCAACAGCTCCCAGCCCAGGGCTTCCATGGCAAACGCTGACAGGTCGCGGCCACTGGATGATCTTTCCCACGTGATTACGTCCATCAAGAATGAAAAGATCTGCTGCCAGTACCGCCACGCTGGCATTGAATGGCCCTGCTGCAAAAGCGTCTTCCAGGATTTGGCATTGAGGCCATACATTGCGGGTCTTTCGAGTGTACTGACAGTGACCAATCGCGCGGTTGCAAGATCATCGAGAACGCGTCGAGTGGCTGGCCCCGTGTAGTCGAGAGCTGTCGCAACG
>JAZDDC010000162.1:0-2128 GCA_036679565.1 Gemmatimonadota bacterium | reverse complement strand
GGACGGCTTTACGACGCCGGCCGCCCTAGAAGAGATACAGCTGGATGATAAAAACCTGACGGATCAGGTGAGACGGGTCGATTTACCGAGCTTTGCCGGTACGGGTGTGCGTGTGGTCAATGATCGAGTGTACGTTACGTCGGGGACGGGCGGGAATCCCGTAGGTGGTTTATCGGTTTTCGACCGTTCGTCGCTTGACCTAGTGTATTTCGACGAATTCGCTGATGCGCGTTCGGTCGATTCGTGGGAAGAAACCGTCGTGGCCATGGCGGGTTCGTCAGCAAAAGTTCGGGTTTACAACACGGTTCCGGATCTGCAGGCCGTGCATGAAGTCGGTGGTGCAAACATCCCAGAATCAAAATCGACCATATTGGTGGTCAACAATTTGGTTCTAGTCGCCGCGGGGGATGAGGGGCTCAAGGTGGTCTCGAGGAGCGATGGCACGGTACTGCAGGTCATTCCGCCACCGGTGGTCGATGGTGTAGCACCGGAAATGTCGGTTACAAACGGCATTGCATTCCACCGCGACTTGGTTTTCGTAGCCAATGGTGGAGCCGGCTTGTTTGTGTACCAAGCTGTTGGCGAACTGTATGAACTTGATGCGGTCAACCCGCAGCTCACGCTGATGGGTCAGGTGCAGTTTCCGAACGGTGGTTCTGCCAATTTTGTTTGGTGTTTCGCGGACGCACTCTATGTGGCCAACGGTGCCGGCGGTCTTAACATTGTGGAGCTGCGGCACACTAGCGGTGCTATGGTCAGTCCGTGATCAAGCGGGTGCCGGCAGCGCCTCGCTGATTTTCTCTCCGCGTGGCTGCCGCGACCGTCATCTCCAGTTTTTTTTGGAGCGGAGGATCTCACGTCTTTCCGCTACTCGCCAAGCGCATCTCGGTTCGAGGTCTGACGTCCCTGTATAGTGACGGATGTTCTGGAAACAAGTGGCCAAGAAGGCCACGTACACACGGATGTGTAGATAGACAGAGCCAGTCCAATCTATGGGTGATCTAAGACGTTGGTATAGACAGGGCCTCAATGCCCAGATCGATGCTCTTGACTCGGCACGCGCCGCGTTGGAGGAGGGTGATCTGAGGGCGGATGACTCGATTCGTCGGATCGCACGTTCGTTACGCGGATCCGGCTTATTGGTCGAGTTTCCCGGACTTGGTGACCCCGCCGAAGAGGTTGAACACGCGTCCGAAGGTGATCTCATTGGGCCGACGACGCGTCTGCTCCAAGCCCTTCGCGCGGACGCCGCTGAACGCGACGAAATGCGGACCAAGGTGCTTGTTATCGAAGAGGACCCAGCAACCGCACAACTCATACGTGCCACCCTGACCACACAAAATCGCGAAGTCGTCTTGGTAGACACGGCCACCGACGCCGAGGGCATTTTGGCGGAAGAGGACGTGGCGCTTGTGATTCTGGACATATTCTTACCTGACACCGATGGAAGGAATTTGCTGCTCAAGCTACGGCAGCGTCCGCGCACGGCGGTTTTACCGGTGTTTGTGTTATCCCCGTTAACGGGTTCTCAACCAAAGACGGAATGTTTTGCGTTGGGAGCCGACGAGTACCTCGAAAAACCGATAGACCCGGAAACGCTTTCGGCTACGGTGTCGGCAAAGTTGCAACGTACGGCCGAGGCAAGTCTTTACGCACGTCACGATCCGCTCACCGGCATGCGAAATCGCAACGCCTTCACCGAAGCGTTTGAACACGAGTTAGCCGTGAGTGTTCGAAACGCAACACCACTTTCGGTTTGTCTGTTCGATGTGGATCGCTTCAAACGTGTCAACGATTTATACGGAAATGCGTTGGGCGATGACGTGCTGCGAAAAATCGCCGGCTGGATGACCGACACGTTGCGAGGGTCTGATGTGATCGCACGATGGGGCGGAGATGAGTTCGCCGTGTTGTTACCCGGTACAGAAGTGCCCGGTGCTGTAATCGCGTTGCAAAAAATTCAGGCGGTGCTTCGCGAGAACCCGGTCATCGTAGATGGAGTGATCAAAGTTCGCGTCACATGCTCCGGTGGGGTCGCCATGGTGGGCGGTGAGGATACGGTGATGCAAGCCGTTGCTGCCGCGGATCGGCAATTGTATTTGGCCAAAGTGTCCGGTCGCAATCGGGT
>JAZDDC010000161.1:0-3213 GCA_036679565.1 Gemmatimonadota bacterium | reverse complement strand
CGGTTTCGCTGGCTCCAGCTGCGGCGCGCAGCTCTGGGAACTGTCGGAGCTCAGCGCGGTAGCGTTCGATGAACGCGGTCGTGCAGCCTTCCCCATTGAGGCATGGAACGCCTTCAACGATGGGGTAGGCACGGTCGCCCGTTGCGCGCACCAGCGCGCCCGCTCGAATCATCGTCCCGGTCTCAGACTTGGTCTGGTCAAAAGCGACGACCCGGAGGGCCTCGCCGGTGTCTGGATCGCGCAGGAGTTTTGAGAGTGACGGTCGCATTCTGCCCTCCTCCGTGTCCTCAACGTCAACGAGTCCGCAAACTCAAACTCACCTGGCGCGTGAACGTCGCCGAACATTGAAGTTGAGTCCGGTCTCAGACGTCTGATTTGAACGCGGCCCGTGAACGTTTCTGGTTTGAGGCCCCCCGCCGTTTGGATGAGTCCCCATCGCCCCGGTCAGGGGCTGCGGAACACACGTTCGAGAAGGATGACTACCGTTGTTAACGCGGTGAGCGCTTGTGCAATAGCGGCAATCAACACAGGGACGTTCGTGCGCTGTTGATCGGGGTCCTTCTCGGGCACGACCACGATAGCGCCCGGCTCGGGCCGATTGCCCTTCGGTTGAATTAAACCATTTGCCTGTTGGACAAAGGTGCGCCCCTTATCCGCAAGACGTGTAAATCCGCCGGCTGCATCGACGTAGTAACTGGTTTTCGCGTTTGGTACAAAGGTAACGCTCGCCGGTGAAAGGACGGCGCCTTCGACACGCACCGTGGGCACATATCGGGGAATATGAATGGAGTCGCCCATTGCCATGGCGATGTTGTCGCGATGCGCCGGGTCGAGCAAAACGTTCGGTAAATCCACGCTGATGCGCCCTGCGCCATCCTGTGCGCGGAAATAACGAATACCGTTGGCGTACGCCTGAGGTGTCAACCCTCCAGCTAGGTCGAGGAGCTCAGAAAGTCGAGTGTCCTTTGATGTCAGGGTGTAATGTCCCGGAAATGCTACCTCCCCGGTGACTACGACATTCTGTGGTCTTTCCAACCCCCGCTGCCGCCGAATGAAGACCTGATCGAATGGCTCCAACACGAAATCGGTTGCGACGTTCGCACCGACTGGCCGACGCACATATGCGGTGGGGTCGAAAACGTACGTCGAGTCGAGATCAACACGGAACGTAGTCGCAAGTGAATCGCCGCCGCCAACGGGGTCCTTGAGTACCCTCGAAACCTCCGCGTACAGGAGGTACCCCTCATCGGTGATGCCGCCGGCGAACAGTACCACGTCCCGCAACGTCAACGAGTCCGCGAATTCAAACTCACCTGGAGCGTGAACTTCCCCGAATATCGAAACGGTGCGATCCGGCCGGAAATCGGTTTTGGAAAACAGCGTAACTTCATCTAGTTCGAGGAGAGGCGGATTGTCCAGTGGTGGGGATCCGTCGGACGGAAAAACAACCCCAACCATGTATCTGGTTGAGTCCGGTCTCATGCGTCTGATTTGAATGCGGCCCGTGAATGTTTCGGGTTTGAGGCCTCCGGCTGCTTGAATCAGTTCCCACAACCGCATATTGGGCGTTAGCTGATACGACCCGGGTTGCCAAACACTCCCCGCGATGCTCACCGCCCGTTGCGAACGGTTGCTGATTCGGAAGATTGTCAAGGAATCCCCGTCAAGGAGCTGTGTCGTTCTCGAAGGGTCTGTCAATACGTCCTGCAGGCTCACCGTGACCACGGTACGGTCAACGCCCGGCGCGGTTCGTTGCGCTGGAGGGAGTATTCGAGCAATCGTGGCGTTGCCCATGTGAGCGGTTGCCGTCAAACCACCGGCCATGTTGATGAGGTCCGCTATGGTCTCGCCAGCTAGCATCTCATAAACTGCTGGGCGTTTGACTTCTCCCGCCAACTTCACACGCGGGCCCGCGATCGGAACGAAAACAACGTCACCCGACTGCAATGCAACTTCTGTTGTCACCGTACCGGTGAGCAGGTAGTCGTACAGATCGTACCTTCCGACCAGTTCCGTGCCGCGCCGGATTGTGATGTTCCGGAAATTTGCCAACTCTGTCAATCCGGCTGCTTCATAAATCGCGCTCAGCGGAGAAGCCGTAGCGGCCATTGTGTATGTTCCCGGCCGATACACCTCTCCAGCGACGCGGACCGAAATCATGCGGACACGAGCGACACTGATGTCGAATTGCGTTGTGCCCGTTCTGATACCGGAGAAGGAATTTGCCAAACGTGAGCGGAGCAACGCGCGAGTTTGATCCATGCTGAGGCCTGCAACCGGGATTCGGCCGACGCTCGGGACAACAACAAAACCTGTGCCCGTCACAGTTAGTTGGTTTGCCCTCTCGACATCGCCGGTGAGGAAGAGGACCAACTCGTCACCGGTACCCAAGACGTAAGAACCGGAAACTGCCGCGGACGGTGGTGGTTGAAACAGGGTCGTTGGCTGCCGAAACACATCCAATCCAAAGAGTTGTAATTCCTTCGGCTCGCGTTCGAGAGCCAGAATCGAATCGAGTCGCACGGAGTCGCGGTGAATGCGCAATGCCACCGTATCGCCGGCCAGGATCAGAGAATCCTCCGGCGCAAAATCGCCGATGCCCAACACCTGCATGGCGTCGATAATGTCCGTGGAAGGCGCAGGGGCGCCGAGACTGTCTGCCTGAAGGAGGTATGCGTCGAGAATGCCTGATGGGAGGCCGGCAGCTCGCAGTTGCGCCCGTATCTCATCCGGCGAGAGGCCCGAGGCGCGAATGCGGTCGAGGATGATCCCCGCCTGCGTGGAATCTCTCAGCATCTGCTGGATTTGTTGTGGGTTTATCGGCAAATCGGGGATTTGCCGTGCGGAGGCCGGCTTCCCGATCGCGATAATGCCCACCATCGCACATACGATGGGCCGCGTGATGCGTCTAGCTACGGAGGTAGAAATGGGTTGTGACTTCGTCCGAATTGTTTAGAATCTTTAGGACCTCCAATAATGGCTGGTAAGTGTCAGTGGGTCAAGGGTTTACGAGTCAGGCAGCGTCAATCAGTAATCCGTCCAGCGCTCCACGTTCCCGTCGAAGTCAAAATACCGCCCGTGATGGGAATTGTGGCGCAGAGAATCGTCCCGGACATCTGTTCAGGATCGTCCGCGGTCAAGAGAACTCCTCGGTAGTCGCAGTCGCCGATGCGGTAATCGACCGTTTCACGGCCAACCGTCCCTGCCACGATA
>JAZDDC010000160.1:0-2822 GCA_036679565.1 Gemmatimonadota bacterium | reverse complement strand
GCAACCCTTCATCCTTCGACGTTGTGCCGGTACTGGACGTTGGGTTCACGTGTTTGCACGATCTCCCGATAGTGTGCGAGAAGTCAGGACGGATGGTGCTACGATTGTGGTCCGTACGGCCACCGGCACTGACAAATTGCGTCCCAGTGGTGAGGGTGTGGTAATTGAAAGCGGCGGCGTCACGGTACGGTTGGCCGGTCTCAGGGCCGCGAGTCGTGGGAATGCGAAACCTGTTTCACACACGTTGCAAAGGTTTCGATGCCCTGTTTTTGACAACGTTCCGTCGTCCCAAAACATCGAGAAAATGTTGGCAACGGGTCATGTCCTAGACGGGACGCGATACCGCAGGTCGGAACACGATTATGGCGGTGTCGATGAGTTTTCGGCAAGATGGTGTATGTTCGCGGTCGCGAGAAGGGTCTTTTGGCACGTGGATGTTCGCAAGGACCACGTTTACGTGCGGCCGCCGGATGCGTCAAATCCACGGCTCGACAACGAAACACCGGATATTCACTCAGACGGGATGCAAATTTATTTTGGTGACATGTCCGATCCCAATGATCCCAGCGAAAATTCGCACCAAGCGTGGAGAGGCTTTTTGTTGGTGCCCGATGAACGCGAACCGCAGAACGCCCGGGTTCGGTCCGTCCGCGGTCTGTCGGCACTCGACGACAACATCGATGTCAGTTTCGGGATCACAGACACAGGGTTTCGAGCAACCGTGTCCACGGTGATCCCAGCGCTACCACAGTCTGGGGCGTATCTTCCGTTTGATTTGGTCATAAACGAAATGCATGAAGATCGCGAACGTCGAGCGGGCCAGCTTGCATTGAGTGGCCCCGGTTGGGTGTACTTGCGCGGCGACCGCGAGTCGCCACACACCGCGTCGTTGTGTGTGTTCGATTGAGTGTCACCGTCGTGTTGTATCGTCCACGTGATGTGGTCAACATCGCGGTCATCATGCGCGCCATGCAAAATTTTGGTTTGACCCGGTTGCGTCTTGTGGCCCCGCTCGAATTTGCACCGCATCGCATCGAAGGTATTGCACACAAGTCACATGCTCTCGTCGAGAACACGGAGTTTTTTGACGATCTCGACACGGCATTGGCCGATTGCAATCATGTGACCGGCATGACTGCACGTGGCCGTGCAGCGAAACGTAATATGCAACGGCCGCGTGATGCCGTTGCGGACATACGCGCATTGTCAGACACGGGGCGCGTAGCAATTCTTTTTGGTCCCGAGGACAAGGGTTTGGCGAATGCGGAACTCGATCGGTGCGATCGCATTGTCACCATACCAACCTCGCCGGAAAACCCGTCGCTCAATTTGGCGCAAGCGGCCACAGTGATGCTTTATGAATTATTTGTGTCCGGCGACGTTCCGGACTTCAAAACACCCCGTAAGGAAGGCAGTCCGGCAACACGCGAAATCCTGGAAGATCTGTTCGGGGGCGTGGAGGATGCGTTGGAACGCATCGAGTTTTTTAAGGCCGGCAACAATGCAAGCGTGATGCGGGCCGTAAGGGAACTCACACACCGGTCCTCTTTGGACGATCGAGAAACAGCATTGCTGCACGCCATGAGCCGTGAAGTGATCAACTTTCTCAAACGCAAAGGCGTTAGCGACTCGTGATACCTGGATTTACGTCAACGGGTAGCAAACACCCGCGCAAGTTATTCGGCACGGAGCAAGGTGTGCCTCGGCAAATGCGCAGGTCTGAAGGTTGCCGCCTATGGGACGTCTCCGGTCGTGAGTACGTCGATTACATCATGGCGTTGGGCGCGGTGTCGCTTGGGTACGCCCATCCGGCGGTTACCGAAGCAGTAACGCGAGCGGTTAAGGATGGCGTTGTTGGGTCGCTGGCCCCGGAGTTGGAGGAACGTGTCGCCGCGAGACTTTGCAGGCTGTTGCCGAGTGCTGAGCGTGTACGATTTTTGAAGACTGGCGCCGAGGCCATGGCGGCGGCGGTTCGGATTGCCCGTGCGTTTACCGGCAAAGACATTATCGTCACGTGCGGATACCACGGATGGTTAGACACGTTTTCCGATGCCGTCGGTGTGCCTGTCGGTGTGAAATTGAACCGGCACTCGATTTCGTTTAACAATGTCGAGGAACTCGAATCTACCCTCGGGTCCGGCGATGACATCGCTGCCGTACTCGTGGAGCCTGTTGTGGATGGCCCCCCAACGGCTGAATGGGTGAACGCCATCAACGAGCAGACCAAACGTATTGGCGCCGTCCTCGTGTTGGATGAAATCAAAACGGGTTTGCGCTTGGGGGTGGGCGGCGCACAGGAGCGTTACGGGTTCAAACCAGGGTTGACGGTGTTAGGAAAAGCCATCGGTAACGGTTTTCCCTGTACGGCGGTCTGCGGGTCGGCCGATATTATGGCGGCGGTCGAAAAAACCTGGGTGTCTTCGACCTTGGCGACGGAATTTGTGAGCTTGGCGGCGGTCGATGCAGTGTTGCATGAGTACGAATCAGCTCAAGTGGCGGAGACGCTCAGTTGGGTCGGTGGCACATTGTACATCGGTCTCGAGGAGATTGCACAAATGGCGCCCAGGATCATCAGAGGTGTCAAAGGCATCCCTGAGTTTTGTTATCTCGATTTCGTGGACGACGAGACAGGTTGGCGTGTCACGAGGATGTGTGCGGAACACGGAATGCTGTTCAAACGAGACGCCTATAACTTTATTTCAAGGGCGCACACAAGCGAAATCGTACAGGAATCTTTGACGTGTCTTACCTCTGTGGTTGAACAGGTAGCGTACGGATGATTGTAGACGCACATGCTCACTTCTTCACTGAGCGCTCCGGGA
>JAZDDC010000016.1:0-8074 GCA_036679565.1 Gemmatimonadota bacterium | reverse complement strand
CGATGAGACCACCATGCCGCTCTGACCGACGACGGCGCCGTCGGTGGCCGGAGTCGCGACGGGCGTAGTCGTCGCACCGGCACATGCAAAACCAACCGATAAAGAGGCCGCGAACAGAAGTTTCCGAACATGTGCGGCCGTTATCAATTTTCGAATTGGCTCAAGGCGAGTTTGCATCATCAACTTCCTTGGATAAATGTCGGCCCCAGTCACATCACGCTACCCGGTGCCTGTCTCATCGGCCGGTCACGACACGATCGATCGTCCCTCACGGAAAGCATCACACCATGACGCCGAACGGGTCATCGAGGGACGGAGATTGCGGTGTCAAGAGTTCGGCACCTTCTTCGGTGATGACCATGTCGTCTTCCAGTCGAACACCAAATTCTCCAGGGATGTAAATGCCCGGCTCATCCGAAAACGTCACCGCGTCCACGTCTTCGCAGGCAACGCCCGGTCGGGCTGCTTCCAGGGCGGCCGTTTGTGCTTCCAATTCGATATCGAATATTTCGCGCATGCGATCAGTTGGCGTGCCGAGCACAAATGTTCGGCTGAGATCTGATCGGTAACCTTCTACGGAGCACCCACCGTCGATCAAGAGGATAGTGCCTTCGCGAATCGTTTGAGGTGTTCTCGACCCGTGTGGCAGGGCGGAGAATTCGCCAACCTGGACACCCGCGCCACCGGAAAACCCTAGCTGATCATGTGCCTGGGAGACCAATTGAGCGAAGTCACCCTGCGTCATGCCTTCATCGAGTGCAAGATACGCGGCGTGATATGCACGGAGCGTTGCAATCGACGCAATGCGCATGAGATCCAGTTCGTGCTCATCTTTTACAGTGCGGCAACCGGCGGTGACAGGAGTGGCGGTGGTAAGACTCAAGGCCGGCGCGGCTTTGGAAACGCCGTCGGAAAACACAAACCGCACGGTTTCTTCTATGCCAAGACGGCCACTCGACAATCCTCGATCGCGAAGCCCGCCCGCGACCAGTGCATACGGGTCTTCATCTTCCTCCCAGGTAAAAACATCCGCGTCACCTTGCAATGGGCCCAATTCAATTTGTTCACGCGCGCGCCCTTCCTCGAAGGCCGGACAGACCACAAATGACCGACCGGACGCCGGAATGACAATCGACAAAAGTCGTTCGCTCAATCTCCACCGAATGTTCGCGAAGTAGACCAAGGAGGTACCGCCGGTCATCATCAAGGCGCCGACGTCGTTCTCCGCCATTAACCGACGCGCCTTATCAATTCGACCTCTACGTTCTGCAACCGTAATAGGTGTTGGTTGGTCGGCCATGGAGGCCAGAGCGGCGATCGAAGATGGCAGGTCATCGGCAGCCTGTAACGCAGACGCGTTGGACTGGCACGCGGATCCCGCCACGGCAACAGTCGAAACGCCTATGAACTCACGGCGTGTGATCATGTGATTGTCCTTCGGAGTGGAGCGTTTAGAAACAGCAGTGTCAGAGGTCCTCAACGGTCATACCGTCCACCTCACCATCAATGATTTTCTTCCCGAAGTCGAAGCAGTAACGAATAGCATCGAGTCGGTTGTCGAATGTCGAGTCGTCTTCGAACGGTCTCAAGTTGGGGTCAGCGCCGCGTTGGCGACTGATCACGATGTAGGTCTTCCATACCTTGGGCTCGATCCTTTGGGGATCCGCTTCGATGACGTGTTTTTTGTATTCCTTGATTTCGCGGGTTTGCCACATGACCAAAGAATAGCACGAAAACGCCGTTTTCGGTAAGACGTGGGCGATTCGTGGAGGGTAGGGAACATGCGTCGTAAACACTGACAGGACAACATGTTACGTGCTTCCGTTGCTATCTCAAGAACCGGAGTACGGACGCTGGCTGAGATGCCTTCGTCTCACGCGTACCGACCGGTTAGGATGGGGCTCGAACCCTGCGTGACTGAGGCGTCCTGACCTTTGTCGCCTGTCGCCGGAGCCCGCGCCGTCGGCGAGCGGTCGAAATGGGGAAATCGTATTGTTAGTCGGGGCGGTCGGATTTGAACCGACGACCCCCTGCTCCCAAAGCAGGTGCGCTACCGAGCTGCGCCACGCCCCGATCACGAAAGAATCAAGCTAGCGAGTTATTGCGCAGGTGTCAGGCCGGATTCACCATGATCAAGAGCCTCCTGCGGCCGCGTCCACCTGTGGCTTTCGACCGTAGCGGAATTTCGACACTTGAAGCAAGCCCCGGGGCCTCTATCTTGAGGTGTGGCGGCTGGCAGTGGCGAGGAGAACGAGGTTCATGGTCGAAAAAAAAGATGAAGTACACCGGCGACCGGCGGAGCGACGCGAGTCGCTAGACCACCCGGGAATCGATCGGCGTGAAACCGAGCGACGCGACGGCGAGGAGCGGCGAGCCGCCGAGGCACCTATAGGCCAAGAAAGACGCAGCGGACACGATCGGCGAGAGAGAAGCGATCAGCGCAGTGGCGATGAACGCCGCACGTCCGGCGATCGACGGAAGGTGCCGGAACGCCTGAACCGCGTGGCGGCCATTCTGCTCCCACGGGTGTTGGGCCCTCGCCATCCGGCCGAAGGGAGTACTGTCGATGATGTGCCGGCCGATTTCCACGACGAACGAGTGCGCGAGTCCTTGGCCAAACAATTGAGATCGGACGGTCGGGCCGTCTAGCGGGGTTCCGACGGAGAGCCACCGTTGCCGTTTGCTGAACCACCGACTACGACCTCTCCATCGCCCTCTACCCCTCGGCCGGCCAGTTCAGGATGTTGGCCGTAAATGATCAGATAGGCGCGCTGGCACTCCTCCTGATAAAACCGCTCGGCCTCGTCAACATGGTCGATGGACGTAATGTCCTGGAGGGCCGAGCCAATGCGCCGATACGATTGCCCGCGAATAAGACGATAATCGGCCCCATCAGCAACTGCATCGGCTTCCTGCCAAGCTGAATAGATCGTGGTGGATCCACGGAGCCGCTCAAGGACCTTATAGTCGGGCGCGTTTACGCCGGGACGACATTCGAGAACCCCCGGTTCCAGGATAGCGGCAGCCTGGCGAAAACGGCCAACAGGTTGCGGCATGTGAGGTTTGGAGGTCAAACGACGCTGGTGACAACGACGATCAGCTTGGTCCCGACGGTCAACGAGCACCGGTTCATCGCGAACGCGGCGTGGTCCTCGCCGGCGGTCAAAACCAGCCCTCCGGTCCCAGTTGGAAAACCGGTAACTATCCACCGCCTTGCGACGACTCCATCTTCGCATACTTCGTGTTTTCTCCCCCATGCCCCATCCTGTAGGCAAGGTGTGTTCCCGAAATTCCACTGGAAGGGGGGCCGAATAGTAAGTATCGGACGTACTCCGGACAAACTGAAGCGGCTCCTATCGTCCGGCGCCTACAAGTCTCACGTACGGATCAAGTTCGGCCAATGACGTTGCCGAAACTGCGCTTATGACGACCGACCGGGACCGACGCGTCGATGCCCTTCTCGTCGAAGACGACGAGACGACCCGCGCCTTTCTTCAGGCGGTGATGGAGGGTATGGGGTACGCCGTCGAGGTGTGTGCATTCGCCGAAGACGCGCTCGACCGATACGGCGAGAAATTCTTCCCGGTCATCGTGGTGGACTGGTTGATGCCCGAGGGCCGCATGGACGGCCTGGAATTGATCCGTCGCATCAGGACCCAACCGGGTGGCGACCGGTCCGCGATACTCGTCGTAACAATTCGCAAGCAAGCGGCTGACCTCGAAGCGGTCATGAATGCGGGTGCTGACGATTACATACCCAAACCTGTCGCGCCGGAAGTCCTGAGGATCCGCCTTCGGATTGCTCAGGAACGGACACGTCATCTCGTCGCTCGCGCGTCAGCCGAATATGCGTTGGAAGAAAGCGAAACCCGTTTGCGCACCGTTGTGGCAAACGCGCCTTTGATCCTATTCCTGCTCGACCGCAAAGGGATCTTCACCTACGCCGACGGCAAGGGTTTGACACTTTTAGGGTTGAGCCGTCCGGATGTTGTCGGTCAGTCGGTATTTGATGTGTATCGTGATGTGCCGGACATCGCAGCGCATGTCAGCCGGGCGTTGTCAGGCGAGACGTTTACCGCGGACACGACCGTCCGCGGTGTGTCGCTCGAGTCGTGGTACGCTCCGCTCCAATCTGGTCCCGACCAGTCAACGACTGGTGTGATCATCGTCTCCACTGACGTTACGCGGCGAAAACATATCGAGCGGGAACTACGCGAGAGTGAAGAACGATTTCGCAGTTTCGCCGAGGCCGCGTTCGAGGGACTTGCCCTGCTGGATCGCGGACTCGTCATCGACGCCAACAAACAGATCGCGGACATGTTTGGGGTAGATCCAAAGGATGTGTTGGGGACACGCGCGCTCGATTTTGTAGCAAAAGAAGATCGCGTCCGCGTCAACCGCTACTTAACAGAAAGCCGCACCACGCCATTTGAGGTGACAGCCGTGCGCCGCAACGGCGAGAAGATACGCGTTGAAGCCCGACTGCGACCTTTGGCCGTGGGAGATCGGTTGGTCACGGTCGCCGCCGTACATGACATCACTCAGAAACGAACTGCCGAAGAAGAACGGAAAAGACTGGAAGAACGGTTCCGGCAGGCACAAAAGCTGGAAAGCCTCGGCGTCTTGGCCGGGGGAATTGCACACGACTTTAACAACCTGCTCATGGGTGTCTTGGGAAATGCCAGCTTGGCGCTCATGGATCTGCCGGAGCAGTCGCCGGTTTCCAACTACGTCACACAAATTGAAAAGGCGGCGCAACGAGCGGCTGAATTGACCAATCAGATGCTGGCGTTCTCGGGCAAGGGTCGCTTTGTGGTCAAACGTCTAAACCTCAGCGACTTCATCAAAGAGACCGCGCAACACCTCGCAGACTCGGTTGGGGCGGGTACCACCATTCAGTACCGCCTCGACGAAGATTTGCCGGCGATAGACGGCGACATCGGTCAGGTCAGACAGATCGTCACTAATTTGGTGGCCAACGCTGCCGATGCTATAGGTGACGCCGAAGGTGTAATCCGCATAAGCACCGGTGTCAGGAGGGTGGTCCGAGAAACCATGAGAGGAACACTCTTCGCGGGTGAGGTGGTCGATGGCTTTCGAGTCTATCTCGAAGTGCGGGACTCCGGTGTCGGCATGGACAACGGAACACTCGCTCGTGTCTTCGATCCGTTTTTTACAACGAAATTTACCGGCCGCGGTCTCGGGATGGCGGCGGTGTTGGGCATCGTACGAGGACACAAAGGGGCGATAAAAATCGCAAGTCAGCAGAATTCAGGAACCACCGTCACCGTGCTGCTTCCGCCGTCCGACGCGGCGGATGTCCCCACCACCACCGTGGAAGACACCTCTCCGCCGGCCGTGGATCGGTCCAAAACCGTCCTCGTCATCGATGACGAAGAGGCGGTCCGCATGGTAACCGGAACAATGCTAGAACGATCCGGCTTCACCGTGCTGCTTGCCGAAGATGGTCGTAAAGGCATCGACTTGTACAAGAACAACGCGCCGGACATCGTGGCCGTACTGCTGGACCTGACGATGCCTGACCTCCCTGGCGACCAAGTCTTCGAAGAGATTCGAGGCATCGACCCATCGGTTCGTGTCATACTCATGAGTGGCTATGATCAAAAGGAAGCCACGAAACGCTTCGGTACGGACGGCCTGGCCGGGTTCTTACAGAAACCCTTTGCGGCACGCGCTCTGCGCGAACGGATCGCTTCGCTCACCGCAACCTAGCATCAACCACGTACGACTTTCCTGACACCTCTTGCCGCCGCACTGATCAACACCCAACATTCAGCGTTCGAAGTTCAAAGTTCGACGTTCAACGGGGGAAGCAAACCAATTGATGATGCGAGTCGGATTCGTTTTTTCCTTCCTGAGCATTGCCGTGTTCCAGGGTGCTGGAGCCCAGGACCTCGCCCAACTTACTGAACGTTTCATCGGCATGACGGCGGTTTCCGGATTCGAGCAGGCGATGGCGGATTCGTTGATCCAGTTGTTACCTGCGGCACAACGTGATCGTGCGGGGAATGTTGTCCTGACGTATGGCGACGGTGATCCTGTACGCGCCGTTGTTTGTCCGATGGACGAATGGGGCTACGTGGTTGGCGGGGTCCACAACCACGGTTATGTCACCGTGCGCCGGGTGGGGCGAGGAAGCCCTCCATTCTTTGATCAAAGCCACGCCGCTCGACGCATGACAATTTGGGGACGGAACGGACCAGTCGCCGCGGTGGTTGGTGTGGCATCAATACATTTGCGACGCGCAAGAGAGTCGCAAACAGAACGTCTGTTCGGCGCCGACGACATGTACCTTGACCTCGGCACAGGCTCGCCAAATGACGTGGCCAATTTGGGCGTGGAGATGTTGAATCCCGTCGCCATGGAAAAAGCGCCACATCTCTACGGTTCCTCGTTAATCAGTGGACCGGAGGCGGGACAGAGAAGTGCGTGCGCCGCACTCGTTGCAGCCAACACGGATGGTTTGCGTCCCGTTGGTACCGTCGTGATTGCCTTCACCGTTGAAAGCCGCATTGGACATCGAGGTCTGTCCACATTGGCAAACGGGTACGGACCATTCGACCGCACGTTACTCATCGACTATCCACTCACGCGTCGACCCCCCGAAGGTCTTGGTAACGTTGAACGACTGAGAGTTCCGACTAAATACGATGGTTGGCAAATCGAAACAATCGATCTCAACGATGTCTCGGCCGCTGTGACGAAAATCAGACGTTGGATGGAAGGTACACAATGAGAGGCACCGTCCGGTTGGCGTTGTGCGTTGCGACACTCGCGGCTACTCAGGTGGTCGATGTGGTCGCACAACTGAGGCAACAACGCGTCGATTCCGCTGCGGCAATGCTCCGAACACTGGTCGAAACATACGGAGTTTCCGGTGATGAGGAGCCCGTTCGCGCTGCGGTCGAAAATTTACTCCCCGACTGGGCCAATCCATCAGTGGACTCCGCCGGCAACCTGTGGGTACGAGTCGGCAGTGGAGATCCAGTTGTTGTGTTTGTCGCACACTTGGACGAAGTGGGCTGGGAAGTAACGGACATTCGCAGCGACGGAAAACTCGCCATACGGCAACGCGGTGGTTTTATGCCGTGGTTATGGGAAGCAAGCCCCGCATTGGTCCATACGCGAGCCGGACAAATCCCTGGTGTGTTTACTCCTCGAGACGGACCGGTCGAAAACCGTCAGGCGTCGGACGGGTTCGTGGTCGATGTCGGTACGTCAACGGCCCCACAAACCGTACAACTCGATATCGCCATCGGGGATAAGATCACCAACCCTAAAAAGTTTGTCCGTCTGGCTGGTAACCGTGCCACTGGACGATCGTTTGACGATCGTGTCGGCTCGACAGCACAAATCATGGCGCTGCATTCGCTCGATCCGGATGAACTGGATCATGAAGTGATCTTCCTCTGGGTTGTGGAAGAGGAGATCGGGCTCATCGGTGCGCGTGTTGCGGCCGGTGCATTGGGTTTTCAGCCCGTCAGAGTGTACGCCATTGACACCTTTGTTTCGGCGGACTCGCCACACGATGCACAGAACTTCGCCGTCACGCCGCTAGGGCAGGGACCGGTCGCTCGTGGTGTTGACAACTCATCGGTGACACCGCCTGCGGTCCTGGATACGCTTGTGAGGTTGGCACGCCGACGTGGACTCCCGCTGCAAGTGGGGACGACAAATGGCGGCAACGATGGCAGCGCGTTTCAGGCATACGGTGTCGTGGACGTACCGATTGGATGGCCACTGCGATACTCACACTCACCCGTAGAGGTGATCGATTTGGCGGATTTGGTGGTGTTGGCGGATCTGATCAAGGCGATTGCTGAAGAGTGGTAGTTGTATCCGCGTGTCAACCTGATGACATTGTGCGTTTCGCGCCCGTAGCTCAGCTGGATAGAGCAACGGACTTCTAATCCGTAGGTCGCTGGTTCGAATCCAGCCGGGCGCATGTCTGTAACCCGCACCCATACGCCACCACGCACGCAGAATCCAGCATTAGATACCTAGACCTGTCACTCGCCGGGAACGTTACTATACAGTCCCAACAACGGACCAT
>JAZDDC010000159.1:0-10030 GCA_036679565.1 Gemmatimonadota bacterium | reverse complement strand
GAGTCTGAACACGACCCCATCCGCTTCAATTTCCGCACTCGCCGCTTTGATACCCCACTTATACCCCACGAAAATTGCCAGTCCGAGCGAACCGATGGTGAGGGAGTAGTTCCCAAAGATTATGCTCATCAGGCTCAGGAAGTCGGGCGCTGCGCCCGGAAGGTCAGAGAAAAACCCAACGGCACCGGACGCCAACGCGGATGGAACACCGATGGCAAACGTAAGCGCGGTCGTGACGAGAACCGCTTTTAGACGAGTAAACTTCCACTCGTCAATAATGTAGGATACCGGCACTTCCAATAGGGAGATCGTCGATGTCAACGCGGCAATGGCTAGCAGGAGGAAAAATGCGGCGCCAAACAATTGTCCTGCGGGAAGTTCTGCGAAAAGTGTCGGTAGGACTTGGAAAACCAGACCCACACCGGATGACGGACTCAAACCCACGTGAAAGAGTGCGGGAAAAATGATTAACCCTGCGAGCAAAGCGATGCCTGTATCGAACAGGCATACGATACCAGCGGAGGTTACGAGATTGACGTTCTTTTTCAAATAACTTCCATACGTAATCATTGCGCCCATGCCCAAACTGAGCGAAAAGAACGCTTGCCCGAGTGCGGACGGAAATGTTTGCGCGCTGATTCTTGAAAAATCCGGAGCCAGATAGAACTTCAGCCCTTCGGCTGCACCGGAGAGTGTTACGGATCTGATCGCAAGCAAAACGAGCAGACCCAACAGGACCGGCATCAGGACTTTGGACACCAACTCAATTCCACCAGACACCCCACGTGCCACGACGAAGGCTGTGACGGCCAGGAACAGAAACAACAGGCCAACACTTCGTCCCGGGCTGCCAACCAAGTCCCCGAAAATTGCCTGTGATTCCTCTGCGGTCATGGTTTGGGAAAACGCACCCGTAACCGTTTTGAAAAAATACGCCACGGTCCAACCGGCAATCACGCCGTAAAAGCTAAGGATGCCCACACCGGTGATGATCCCCAGCATGCCCACCATTTTCCACGGCGTGCCAGGCGCCATGTGTGCAAATGCACCCGCCGGATTGCGTTGGGTGCTGCGTCCGAGCGCGAGTTCGGCAAGCATTACGGCGGCACCGATGACAAAGACAAAGCCCAGATAGATGAGGACGAACGCGGCCCCACCGCCTTCCCCGACGACATAGGGGAATCGCCAGATGTTCCCCAGCCCGATGGCTGATCCTGATGCTGCCAGGATAAAGCCGAATCGAGAACCCCAGGCCCCTCGCTCCGTACTGGACGCTGCGTCCATAAATTGCGCTCCGCTTCCAAGATGTGGTGCCGCATCCGGCTATGGTGCCCGGCAGGCCGGCGTTACATTAAGCCCTTTCCGCGCCGAATCAAGACTGTTGAACGGAGGATTCTTTGGCCACGTCGTTATTGCTCGCTGTCTTTCAATTGGCGGACCCGCTGGCGGTCGTGGTGGACCGTATTCGGCCGGATCAAGATATTCAGCACTACCATATCGCCGTGGATATCCCGGACTCGGGCACGCAGATTCGTGGCGCCACCACGGTACGCTATTTCGTGCGCGACGGTTTAGGACCCTTGGTGCTGGATTTCGACGAAGCCTTTGCCGTGGACTCAGTCGTTCCACACGGCGCACGGGTCCAATATCCGCAGGTGCGTGACGGCGTATTGCGTGTGGCCCACTGGGGGCCACCCGGTGTGATGCTCGAGGTGACCATCCATTATCATGGCGTTCCGGTAGACGGTTTGTTCATCCAGGACAATGTCCACGGTCATCGTACCGCGTTTGCCGACAACTTTCCCGATCGCGCGCGGCATTGGTTTCCCAGCGAAGATCACCCGTCTGACAAAGCTACTGTGTCTTACGCCGTTGAAGTTCCCAATGGCTGGCGCGCTATTGCAAACGGTGCTTTGGGTGGTGTGGACACGTTGAGTACGGGGCGCACTGTTTGGCATTGGCGCGAAGATAGAAAAATTCCGGTTTACACCATGGTGATCGGGGCGGGTCGGATGAGTGTGTCCATGATCGGCGAAGGGAGTGGACTTCCGCAAAGCGTGTGGACATTTCCCGAAGACTCGGCGTATGGCGCTAGCCAGTCTTTTGAAAGAGCCGCGGAAATGGTACAGGTTTACTCAAGCATGATTGGCCCGTACCCCTACGAAAAACTGGCGCACGTGCAATCGTCCACACGCTTCGGCGGCATGGAAAACAGTTCAGCGATTTTCTATTCGGAACGCGCGTTTGCAGCTCAGCGCGTGAGCGACGGACTTCTGGCGCACGAGGTTGCGCACCAATGGTTTGGAGATGGTGTCACAGAGTACGATTGGCATCACGCGTGGCTCTCCGAAGGGTTTGCGAGTTACTTTGGGCCGTTGTACTTCGAGGCGGTAGGGGATCAAGAAGAGTTTGCAGCCGCGCTCGTCCGGATGAGGAACGCGGTGCTTGGTTCCGACGTGCGTGACAAGCCGATCATCGACACCACCGTTACCGAATACATGCAGATTCTGAATGCGAATACGTATCAAAAAGGCGCATCCGTGCTGCACATGCTGCGGAAAGAAATCGGCGATTCGACATTCTTTCGTGGGATCCGTGAGTATTACTTGCGTTTTAGCGACTCCACAGCCCTATCGTCCGATCTGCGCGACATCATGGAACGCAAGGCAGGGCGGTCGCTAGACTGGTTTTTCCGGCAATGGTTGTTACAAGCGGGTTACCCCCAAATGGAGGTATCCTGGTCGTACAACGGTACACGTCGGTCCGTATCGCTAGAATTCCGTCAAGTACAACCGCAACATTGGGGCGTCTATCGTCTCGACGTCGATGTGTTGTTACAACTGAGTTCCGGCGACGTCGTCTCTGCGAAGACGCATTTCGATGGCATAGACCGAAGCACGCATATTGAGGTCCGCAACGTGGGAAGCAAACCGGACGAGATCGTGATCGACGCGATGCAACGACTTCTGTTGCTTGAAGTACTCGACATTTCCGAATCGCCAAACAACTAACGAATAAGAAGAGGTAGCTGCTCACATGCGGGTTCTGGTGCTCGGTGCGGGACTGCAGGGCGCGGCTTGCGCGTACGACTTACTCACGACAAGTGACGCTCGTGTAACACTCGCGGATGCACGGCCAGTGTCGTTACCACCTTTCCTTGCGGATGCCGTACCCGGTCGTCTTGCGCAAATCGAGCTGGATGTCCGAGATGAATTTGCCGCGGCTGCCGCGATCCGCGCGCACGACGTGGCTCTCAGTGCGTTGCCGTACTATTTTAACTACGAGATGGCGCGGTTGTCCGTCGAGGGAGGGACCCACTTTGCTGACCTCGGCGGAAATACCGAGATCGTAGAACGGCAAAAATCGCTGAGCGGGAAAGCTCACGTGGCGAACGTCGGGATCGTTGTCGACTGTGGTCTTGCGCCCGGCATGGTAAACATCTTGGCCATGGATCTCATCAATCAATTGGACACGATAGACAGCGTGAAGCTCTATGTGGGTGGGCTCCCTCAAAATCCGGTACCACCGCTTAACTACCAAATCGTATACTCCCTCGAAGGTGCGCTTGACTACTACACGACTCGGGCGTGGATCTTACGTGATAGCGCACCAAAGCGTGTTGACGCGCTGAGCGAGTTAGAGCACATCAATTTTCCCGATCCCGTCGGACGTCTCGAAGCATTCCACACGGCCGGTGGCCTGTCGATGATGCCGTGGGAATTTGCGGGTAAGGTAAAGGAGATGGAATACAAGACGCTTCGTTACCCCGGACACGTAGCTTACATGGAGCCGATGCGTGAACTGGGGTTGTTGGATCTTGCACCGGTTGATGTCAAAGGTGTCTCGATTGTTCCACGCGATGTGTTTGTTGCGCTTGCCAATGTGAAGCTCCGCGCACCAGCAGCACGTGACCTTGTCGCACTGTTGGTAACGGTTACCGGAAAGCGTGATGGAGTCACAACACGAGTCACGCACCAATTGATTGACCGATACGACGAGCAACTAGGTATTAGCGCTATGATGCGGACGACCGGCTATTCACTGTCCCTGACAGGTCAGATGCTATTGGATGGACGCATTGACAAGCGGGGTGTGTATCCGGCGTTTCAGGCGACGCCCTCGGCGGTGTATATCGATGAACTCAGGCGTCGTGGAATAATGGTTGAGATGCGAGAGGAGTTGGTCGGGTTGCGGGATTGAGTGACAATCTGATTTTGTGATGCCACGAAATCCACAAAATCCACAAACACGCCTCCCCGAGCAGCGCCACGGAACCCGTAGAAAGAACGCCCTCTTTTTGTTTGTCCTTAAATATCGCCTTTTTCCGCGGGTTCCACGGGTTCCCGTGGCGGTTTGTTAAATGGGATTTTTTTGAAAGTGGATCAGGAGTCGTTCGTGGATTTCGTAGATTTAGTGACTATTCATGCGACCGTTCAAAACGGCCACCGAGTGTGCAAATCGAACACCACTCCATCAGGACCCACGCCCGTCGTAAATCCTAACACGCCTACCCGTCCGACCTGCGCAAATAGGCCGAGTCCCCCGCCAGTCTTCAGCTCGTCCGTCGTCAGCCTGAACGCTTCGCCCTCGAAGACACGGCCAACATCAAAGAATCCAACGGCTGTGACCCGAACCAGTGTGGGAATGGAATAAAGCTCGTATCGAACATCGAAGTTGGACAATAACTTGTGTCGCCCGATGAATCGGTTTTCCCGCAATGCGCGGTGTGAGCCGGCGCCGCCAAACCCAATCGTGGCAAATTCCTGTTCGTCGATGAGATACAACGAGCCCAAGCCCGGGGAACCACCCATACCCTGCGCTACGAAACGTGCCGACAGATTGACACGTTCGGTCACGGGGTAGTGTCCCTGTGCGCGAAACGTTAACCGTGTGTAGGACGACTGCCCGAGGATGTCAGGATCTGCCACTGATCCGATGAGTTGCAGTAACACTCCGCGCTGTGCGAATACCTCATCGTTTCGTGTATCGATCACAATGCCTGAGCGAAACGAAACGTCTGTTACGCCATTGGTACCGACAAATGAATTGATGCCAATAGTTATGTCGCTCGCAAACACGCTTGCGCCATCAAGGGTTTCGAACCGCCAACGATGTGCGTCTAACCCCGCGAGTACTCTCACGTAATCGGTGATGTATCGTTGCGCCTCGAAACGTGCCGACCAACGCGTTTGCCGAGTGCGGTAGAAGTTAGGGTTTGCGTTCGTCACGTTGTCGGAATTGTACGTGGTCTGATTGCCAATACCGAAATAATCGTCCCGCGCGTCCCGACGTACACCGAGCGTCCCGACAAATCGCCACCCTTCAACGAACTGTGGCAACCGCGCACTAAAGAAAAGGAACCCGCTTCCCGCCGTCGTCGCCTGCGCGTTTACGGAAAACGACGCTCGATAGGGCTGTGGGGTATCGAAGTCCTCGAACCGTACAGGTTGTTGGAAACCGATGTATCCGCCGAACCCAAGCCCGTCTCGCGATGAGTAAAACAATTTCGGGTAAAAGACGTCGAACCAATAGTCTTCGTCAAAATCATCTCCGCCGTCGGAGGGGAGCTGACTGGCAAGAGCTACCGGCAACAACAAGATTGTTGAAACCGCTGCAAAGAGAGTGCGCACTGCTAGCGGCTACGTCTCTCGAAGAGGTGTCCGGTATCGTGATGTGCGGCTTGTGACCCATCGTACGCCGCGTATCGACTTGGATAAATCGACCCGCCGCCAAAGTCGCCCACCTTGTTTACCGCATAAAAGTTTAGTTGGAACATGGGTTCACCCCATTCATTCAAAAGGCGTGGTTCCGTTGTTTCTACCACACGGCGTAACGTCGCCAACGCTGCATCTGTTGGACTCATCCCCTGGCGCATGAACTCGACCGTCAAAAACGCACCGCAGACTTTGATGTTGGCTTCTCCGCGACCTGTCGAACCGGCGGCACCGATGTCGTTGTCCGTGTATTGACCAGCGCCAATGAGTGGCGAATCGCCGACACGACCGGGAATTTTCCAAGAAAGGCCGCTCGTGGTCGTCACCGATGAGATGTCTCCACTTGTGTTTACCGTGTTTATGTTGATCGTACCGGTCGGTCGGATTGCCATCTCGTCTTCGTCTGTGACATTGATCCAGTCGTCGTCAGGACCGCGGTTGGCCCGCCACTTCAACCAACGTTCGCGGGAGCTATCGGTCAGTAAGTTTTCTTCTTTGAAACCATATGATAGCGCAAATTTCTTGGCCCCTTCCCCAACTAACATGATGTGATCGGTGTATTGGAGTACGTATTTGGCGACGACACTCGGCGTTTTGATTCCCTCCAGCGCTCCAACCGCTCCGGCGCGTCGCGTGGGGCCATGCATACACGACGCATCCAATTGAACGACCCCCATTTCATTGGGGAGTCCGCCATAACCTACGGATGCATCGTTTGGGTCCAGCTCCTGGATTTTCACACCCTCAATGCCGGCGTCGAGCGTGTCCATACCCTGTGCCAAAAGCGCGCCTGCTCGCTCCACGCCGCGGATGCCATTGGCAGAAGCGACGGCGATATTGCCGGCGCGCCGTACGTGAATCGACGGGAACCCGCTCGCTTCTAACCTCGTCCCGAATGCGGCTCCTGCGGCGGCGCCGGAAGCTGCGCCCAAAAAGCCCCTGCGCGTAAGTTTTTTAGACATGGGAATCTCCTGGCCAGGCGTGAGGTTCGGGATTAAAAGAGGTTATGTACCCCGTGTCAACTTGATTGGCACCCCCCGAAGGGACATACGTTCACGGCGTACCACTCTGACCCAGACCGATTGGATCACACATGTCGGATGGCAATCCGAATTTCGGTGTAAATCCTGATGACGACATCGACACGGCGGTTTGTACCATCGTCTTGCCCGTTTACAACGAGCGCGAGAATCTATCACCGCTATTGGGTGAGATCACTCACGTCCTTCGGTCGATCGAGCATGAGATCGTGGCCGTCGATGACTGCTCGTCGGATGGATCACTCGAGGTTTTGGGAGAACTGGCCGCACGTTTCACCCGGCTGCGTGTCGTTCACTTACCGGTCCGCAGAGGACAAAGTGCGGCACTCGTCGCAGGATTCGATGCGGCACGTGGTGCCACAATTGTTACACTTGATGCGGACGGGCAAAACGACCCGAACGATATTCCAATGCTTTTGGATCGGTTGATCGAATCCGGGCCCGGCGTAGCCGTTGTTGGCGTCCGGTCCAAACGAGCTGTCAGTGGTTGGAAGCGTCTCCAAGCCCGAGTGGCCAATGCTGTACGCGATATCGTCACAGGGGATCGCGTACGCGATACGGGTTGCGCGCTTCGCGTGGCACGGCGGGCGGACCTCAGAAAGTTGCCGCGCTTCAAAGGTATGCATCGGTTTCTCCCGACGTTGCTGCGGCGCGAGGGCGTGACGGTTATCGAGATTCCCGTGAATGATCGGCCCCGCTTACACGGTATCAGTAAGTACGGCATGTGGAATCGAGTATTCACCGGCCTGGTCGATGCTTGGGGTGTTCGCTGGCTGAAAAGCCGGGCGCTCCGGCTCAAGCGATAAATCTGCCGATCAGGTGTTTCGAGGTCTTCAAAGGAGGTCCGGCCAAGTCTACCTTTCACGCCGCGAACCACGGCACCGTCCTGGAGGAGGCCGGTGCTCGATCTAATACTGTCTTCCACGGAGAACCGATGACCCCGCAGTTCGGAAAGTTTTTCCTACCTGGCCCCACTGAGGTTCACCCTGAGGTTCTGGCTGCGATGTCAGGGTCGATGATCCCGCACAGGGGCGCGGCAATGAGTGCGCTCCTGAGTCAGATGAAGGTGCCCCTGCAGAAACTGTTTCGCACCGCCCGGCCGGTCATGGTCGGGAGCTGTTCGGCCACGGGCTATATGGAAATGGCGGTCAGGTCCGGTGTCAGACACCGGGTGCTTGCACTGGTCGGCGGAGCTTTTGGCGCTCGGTTCGCAGCTCTGGCCGGTGCATGTGGCCGCGAAGTCATCAAGCTGGAGGTGCCCTTGGGGGGCACGATCGAGCCGGAGATGTTGGAGGATGCGCTCAAACGCTCCGATGTTGATGCCGTAACCATGGTTCACTCCGAAACGTCCACGGGAGCGTTGGCGCCGCTTGAACAGCTCGCAGCTGTGGTTCATGAGCACGACGACGTCCTCCTGCTGGTTGATGCGGTGACGTCGTTAGGTGGAATCCCCGTTGAGACTGACGATTGGAAGTTGGATTTAGTGCTTACGGGTTCGCAAAAAGCCCTCGCTCTTCCACCGGGCTTGGCATTGGGTGTCGCGTCTGAGCGTATGGTTGAACGGGCCAAGAAAGTTCCGGAGCGTGGGGGTTATCTGGATGTGGTGGCTCACCATACCGCCGCCGAAAAGCAGCAACCCACGAATACACCGGCCATCTCGTTATTGTTTGCCTTGAACGAACAGCTCAAACGGATCGACGCGGCTGGTGGTGTTGCGGCGCGGTGGGACGTTCACAAGGGCATGTTGAACAGGGTTGAAGAGTGGGTTGCTGATGCCGGTGGGAAACTTGGGTTTGCGTTTCTACCCGCCACAGACCGGCGCAGCTGGACTGTTTCGTGTCTCAGCGTTCCCGACGGGCGTAACGGGCGGACGATTGCGCATACCATGGGCGAGGAGGGTTGGGTTATTGGATCGGGGTACGGAGACTTGAAAGAATCAACGATTCGGTTGGGACACATGGGCGACCATACGGTGCAAGAGCTGGATAACCTCCTCGATACTTTGGGGGGCCTGCTCTCGTGAAGTTCGTCGTGGTCGTTGCAGATAAAATCGATGAGACCGGCCTCGATGAGTTGAGAGCCGCCAAGAATTTTGAAGTCGTTTCCACGGCCAATGATCCTGACCGATTACTGACCGAACTCAAACGCGCGGATGCGTTGCTCGTGCGATCAGCCACAACGGTTACGGCGTCGATGATGAGTAAAGCGCCTCGACTCAAAGTCATCGGTCGTGCCGGTATCGGTGTTGACAACATCGATATCGATGCCGCAACCAGACGTGGAATAGCTGTGTTGAATGCGCCTGGTGCCAATACAGTGAGTGCGGCGGAACACACATTCGCGTTGCTGCTCTCGTTGGTCCGTCGTATCCCCGGGGCTGTGCAAAGTATGTCAGCGGGTGAGTGGAATCGCTCCGAGTTTGGAGGAACGGAGTTGCGTGGCAAGACGCTTGGTCTCGTTGGTCTGGGGCGAATCGGTGTGCATGTCGTCGGGATCGCGCGGGCGTTTGGTATGAAAGCGATTGGACACGATCCGTATTTGGCCAAGAGTCGTGCAGCGGAGTTGCGTGTCGGGTTGGTCTCTGTCGATGAATTGTTCAGGGAAGCCGATGTCATCACATTTCACGCGCCCTTGACGGACGGCACACGTCATATCCTGAGCAAGGAACGTCTGCGGTTGCTCAAACCGACGGCCGTTGTCATTAACACGGCTCGCGGCGCGCTCATCGATACGGATGCATTGGCCGATGCGCTTAGCGAGGGGAGAATTGCCGGGGCCGCCCTTGATGTTTTTGACACCGAACCATTGGACGAAAAGTCTCGCCTACGCAATACCGATCGGTTACTCGTCACACCTCACCTGGCGGCATCGACCCAAGAAGCGCAGGAGCGTGTAGCGTGCGAGATAGCCGTTGCAACGCGTCGTGCGTTGGAAACCGGTGAGGTTGGTGGCGCCGTCAACGTTCCCGGTATTAACAACGAAATGTTGTCACGCGCGCGTTCATCCATGGAATTAGCGCGCAGACTCGGGCGTCTTGCGGGCTACGCCGCCGGGTCGTCGGCGCCCTCCGCCGTTGAAGTATCGTTTGGTGGTGAACATGACGAAGTTGCGCGCCCGGTAATGCTAGCGGCCGTAGAGGGCGTCCTTCAGTCCATGGCCATTGCGCCGGTAAGTCTGATCAACGCGACCGTTGTTGCGGAAGAACGGAACATTGCGCTTTCGCGTCGAATCAATCGATCGGTTTCCGGGTTTGAAGTGTCGATCGAAGTAAAACTT
>JAZDDC010000158.1:0-4696 GCA_036679565.1 Gemmatimonadota bacterium | reverse complement strand
GTTACATGACGGCTATCAGGGCATCGACATTCCAAATCTGCAGGCGCGTTTCTCGGAGGCGAGAATCAAGCTCACGTCAATGGTCGAGGCCCAAACGCAACGGTGATTCGGTTTGTGATCTGACCGAATATTTTTGGAATAATTGGAGGTATAGGTGTTTTTCCGGCAAATGATGGACGACAAACTTGCGCAGTATGCCTACCTGGTAGGGTGTCAAAAAACTGGTGAGGCGTTGTTGATTGACCCGGAACGTGACATTGATCGATATATCGACGTTGCGGGCGAGAACGATTTACAGATTGTCGCGGTTACTGAAACGCACATCCACGCGGACTTCCTTTCAGGTTGTCGCGAATTTGCCGAGCGACGCGGGGTTCGTGTCTATTTATCTGACGAAGGCGGTGCCGATTGGAAGTATCAATGGGCCCGCGAGTGCGATGCCAAACTCCTGCGACATGGAGATGTATTTAACGTTGGCAACATCGATTTCAAGGCGGTGCACACGCCGGGACATACACCGGAGCATCTGAGCTTCATGATTACCGATCGTGGCGGCGGGGCCGACCAGCCGATGGGCATCGCGAGTGGCGACTTTGTCTTCGTCAACGATTTGGGTAGGCCGGATCTGCTCGAATCCGCGGCGGGTCACGTCGGCGCCATGCGTCCATCGGCAGAACGTTTGTACCGATCCGCGCTGCAGTTTCTGGATTATCCTGATTACCTCCAGGTGTGGCCGGGGCACGGCGCTGGAAGCGCCTGTGGGAAAGCGCTGGGTGCGGTTCCCGAAACAACCGTTGGTTACGAGCGGCGGTTCAGTCCGGCGCTCAAAGCGACCCAAGAAGGCGAAAGCCACTTCATTGATTTCATTTTGAGCGGTCAACCGGAACCACCGCTCTATTTCGCTCGAATGAAGACCCTGAATCGGATGGGGCCGCCCGTGTTGGGAAGTCTTCCCACACCGCGTCCGTTCAGTTCCGTAGAAGTGGCAAAGATCGTCGCTGATCGGGCCGTAACTATACTCGACACGCGCCCCGACCGGGACAATTTTTTTCGTGGCCACCTTCCGGGATCCCTTTTGTCGTCTCACAACAAGACATTCCCTACGATTGTCGGTTCCTACGCGGATCCGGAAAAGGAGATCCTCCTCGTTGGTAATGAAGAAACCGTTGATCAGATTGTTCGGGATCTCGTGCGGATCGGCTACGATCACGTGCTGGGATACGTCTCGCTCGACGTGTTCGAACAATATCAGCGTGACGGTGGCCGGATGGACACGATCGAGTCAATCGATATGGCGGAATTTGAACGGCGCGTCGCTGACCATCGTCATACCATACTCGACGTACGTCGGCAAACGGAATTCGCCGAAAGGAAAATTGTTGGCGCGCAAAATATTGCGCATACTCGTCTCGCCGCACGTGTAAACGAAGTCAGCCGTGATAAACCCATTCTGGTCCATTGTCGAACGGGAGAACGGGCCTCCGCAGCGGTATCTATGCTCAAACGGGATGGACTAGATGTCGTTCACGTAAATGGTAATTTCGATACGTGGCGGCCCAGCACTGGTATCCTCAGTGACCACCCGGCGTCTCACGGGGTATAACGTGAACTACCACCTTGAGAAATGTCGTGCAACGATCTAAAACGCTTTTCTTGGCACCTCTCCTGTTCATTCTTTCAGGTTGTTTGATTGGTGACGTGCTCGGGAGCGGGAATCAAAATGAACTCGACGACAACCGCGCGAAATGGCTTGATGCGGGAATTGCCAACTACACGTATCGTGAGGATCGATCGTGTTTTTGCGGATTCGTCGGGCCTGCGGAGGTAATAGTGGCGAATGGCGAGATCGTGTCAGTACGTGGTTTCTGGCAGGACTCGACCGACGTTGCTCCCGAGAATTTCAACATGTTCGACACCGTCATCGATTTATTCGACATGGTCGATGAGGCAATCGATCGCAATGTCCATGAATTAGAGGTTACCTACGACCAGCGGCTTGGGTTCCCGACCATAATTACTATCGATTATCAGGAAAACACGATAGATGATGAAGTCACGATAACTGCAACGGCCCTGATACCCGGTACCAACTAACCGGGCAGTGGGGGCAGGATGCCTCGTGGCGGTTCGGCGCTCGACCTCCCCCATGGAAGCGCCCGCCCGTGACTTCGGATTAGACCGCCGAAAAGAACGTTTCAAGACTCACTTCATCTACGGCGCCTTTGGCCTGGGGTAGTCCTTCTGGTACATTCATAAACCGTTGTTTACCAACGATTTATGGCAGTCAGCCATTGATTGTAGTACATGTGATTGCCCTAGCGTGGACCTCGTTTGGTTTTTTTGCTGAATCCACAGGCTGGGGCTATCGTACGGATATCCACGCAACGGCGTTATCATTCGATCAGGACCGGCCGATTTGGGATTCCGTGGTCCATGCGCCGGGGTCTTTATGAAGACAATCGGTGTGTTGCGGCGGCCGGCCGATAGTTAGATTTCGGACGGTGGAGGTGAGAGGGGCCGGGTGTCTTGCGCGCTGGCGACGAACGTGCGGGGCCGGATCCTCCGCTGATATGATGCAAACGTCGGAAAACCCGTTCAGAGCCGGTCGCGTCTGCTGCCGAGCGTCGGGCCGGTCAACCATGAGGATTATTTAGTGAAAGCCAATCACGCGCCAGTGTCATCTGACGTGTCACCAACTCCAGAGTATCACGAGGATATTGTCTATCCAACGCGGGGGTTGTTCCTACTCGTCCATCTCGTCTGCTTCGCGGCTATATGGACGGGTGTGACGATGGAGGCCTTGGTGATCGGTATCTCCCTGTACTTCATCCGAATGTTTGCAGTCACTGGGGGCTATCATCGGTACTTTTCACATCGTTCGTACAAGACAAGCCGCATCGGTCAGTTCGTTTTGGCCTGGGTGGCCCAGAGTTCGGCCCAACGTGGCGCTATTTGGTGGGCCGCGAAACATCGCCACCACCACAAACATTCAGATACGGAACTTGATGTTCACTCTCCAGTACACCGCGGGTTTTGGTACTCGCATCTGGGCTGGATATTTGTTCGCGACCAAGGCGACTACGACCCGTCCACGGTACCGGATCTAACCCAGTACCCCGAGTTGATGTGGTTGGATAAACAGCGGTATTTACCGCCGGTGATGCTGGCCGTGGTCACCTTCCTCCTTGCCGGTTGGCCCGGGCTCGTGGTTGGGTTCTTCTGGAGTACCGTCGTTTTGTATCACGGCTCGTTTTCGATCAACTCTCTTGCCCATGTACACGGTTCTCGTCGGTACATCACGGGTGATGACTCGCGTAACAATTGGTGGTTGGCGTTGTTAACCATGGGTGAGGGGTGGCACAATAATCATCATGCGTACATGGCTTCGACCCGCCAAGGCTTTCGCTGGTGGGAGATCGATATGACCTACTACGTGCTGAAGCTCTTCTCGTTTGTAGGAATCGTCTGGGATCTCAACGCTCCTCCGAAGGAGTTGGTGCGCAACGAGAAGAAGCTGGGAAGAGGTGTGGTGGATAAGGTCGCACGGCGTTTGGTGGCTTCCATGGCGGTCGATCGCATGAGCAACCAATTGCGTGAAACGTGGGCCAATACGCCAACTTTGGATGAGCTGCGTGAGAAGGCGCGGACCGCGGGCTCCGACGCCCACATGATGCTCAGGGACATGCATCTACCGCACGTGCCAACGGCCGACGAGCTGCGCGAAAAGGTTAGAGAGATGTTTGCCTCTTCGCCTTCACTCGATGACATCGTCGCGCGCACGCGTGAGTTACTGCTTGAAGCCATCGCGACCGAATTACTTTTGTCGGCGCCGAGTCAAGCATAAACTGGAAGCAGGCCTAGAATCTGAACGGGCTGGCCGGGCATGTTGCTCAGCCGGCCCGTTTTTACATCCTCATAGGGTCGGAGGCGCGCTGTTACGGAATGAGTGTTCGTTGCGGTAGTCTTCCGAACTCATATTCGGCGGGTGGGTCTACGCCGAGCAGGTGACGCACGAAATAATCCCAGCGTCGCCGCATCATGTAAGGCTCGTTGCCAAACCCGTGACGCCGGTTTGGAAACAGCACGAGATCAAAGTCTTTGTTGGCCGCTATGAGTGCGTCCACCACAAGCATGGTGTTAGAGGGTGGGACGTTATTGTCCATCGTACCGTGCGCCAACAACAATTTGCCACGCAGGTTTTCAACCTGAAGTTGGTTTGCTTGGTTGTCATAGTTTGTTGTACCGTCGTCAAACTCCTCGAGCAATCCCTGCCACTTTTCGCCCCAATCGTCTTCATAATTGCGGTTATCGTGGTTTCCGGCTTGGGAGACCGCCACCTTGTAAAAGTCCGGGTATTGCATGATTGCCGCCGCAGCCGCGAAGCCACCGCCGGAGTGTCCGTAGATCCCGACTCGCGCAATGTCCATGTAGGAATGACGTTGTGCCAACTGCTGGATCATAGTCACCTGATCCGGCAGACCGTTGTCACCCATGTTACCGTAGTACGCCTCGTGAAATGACTTCGAGCGTTTGGGTGTGCCCATTGCATCGACTTCGACAACGATGAAGCCGAGTTCGGCAATAGCTTGCTTGTCCCCGCGCGACGGATTAAAACTCCTACTACCGACACTGCCGGTCTGTGGCCCCGGGTAGAGATAGTTGACGATGGGGTATGAGCGAGTCGAATCAAAGTGGG
>JAZDDC010000157.1:0-6217 GCA_036679565.1 Gemmatimonadota bacterium | reverse complement strand
CGGCCGTTGCCGTGTTCGAAATCCACATGCTCAAAAACGCCGAGGCAAACATAAAGGCCAAAATGACTTTTGGACCTGATGTCCCGGCAACCTTCACGGTCGCCAGCGCAAAGCGCTTATGCAGGTCCCAGCGTTCCAGTGTTGCCGCTAGAAGAAACCCGCCGAGGAAGAGAAAAATGATTGGATCGGCATACGGTCCTGTGGCTTCTCCGATTGTTCCCGCTCCCACGAGTGGAAAGAGCACAATCGGAATCAAAGCCGTAGCTTCCAGTGGTACGACGCCACTCAGCCACCAGACAGCCATCCATCCCGCTACACCTGCCACACGCCAGCCCTCCGCGGGTAATCCCTCCGGTCCGGGCAACACTAGTGTCAGCAGCAGCACCAGTGGCCCACCGACGAGGAATACGCGTTTCACCGCGTTGGAATCAGTGTTGCGGGGTTGGTTCTGGTAATTTTGTCTTTCACTTCATCGGGTAGCGGAAGCGCGAGGAAATCGTCGAGGTTCTTGCGCATGTCGTGCACACCAGGGCTGGGCCAATCCGTCCCCCAAACAACTCGATCCGAAATATCGGCAATTCTCGGAAAGTATTCGAGCAACTTCTTGGGCGGGATGCCCGAAAGTTCAAGATGTAAATTCTTGTGCCGACGCATGAGAAAAAATGCCTCATCCATCCACAGAGGTCTTCCCCCATGGGCCATGATGAGAGTGAGGTCCGGGAAGTCGATGGCCACATCATCCAGTTCCATGGGGTGTCCGTATTTGCACCGTGCGCCCGGGAAGATGCTCGTACCGGTATGAACGAGCACAGGCAGACCCCGTTCCTCACATCGCCGATATATCCGCCCGAGTGCTTCCATTCCCATCGTATAGGCGTTGGCGGGAAACAATTGATGCGGCGGATGAATCTTGAGACAACGAATACCGAGTTGAAGGAGTTCTTCTACTTGCCCCTCGGGATCTTTTGTGAATCGAGGATGGACCCCACCGTACGGAAGCAACCGGTCGGGCGCGGTTTGCGCGTAGGTCGCCGCAAACACATTTGTTTCGTCGGTGAATCCCATGAGATCCTGACTGGGATAATTTATCAACCCAACACGCCAGATGTCCGCACGATCCATGATCTCCAGCAATACGGTTGGGTCGTTCATCAGTTGAAGTAGGAAGTCCCAGTGACCTTCCTTACCCCGACGCATTACATCGGCCACCGCAGGCTTCATTTGATGCCACGGCTGAATGTGGATGTGGAGGTCGCTGATGCCTACGGTCAAGAGGACCTTGTCAGTCCGCGTTCGGCGTGGTCATCGTCCGACGAAGTTTGGTTCGCGTTTATTGAGGAATGCGTCAACACCTTCCGTTTTGTCCTCTGAGGCAAACACAAGTCCGAACAGGGATATTTCATGCTTGAGGCCCTCGTCGAGTGGTGTGCGCACACTCGCGCGGACAGCTTCCTTGATCAACCTCAACGCCACGGGACTCTTCTTCGCGATCGTTCCGGCCAGGTCAGTTACGTGTTTTGCGAGTGTGTCGGCAGGCACTACTTCATCCACCAGACCAATACGAAGCGCTTCGTCGGCCTTGATGATTGCACCGGTGTAGAGAAGTTTGAATGCGGTGCCCAATCCGACCAATCGTGGCAGACGTTGCGTACCACCACCACCGGGGATCAAGCCAAGGTTAATTTCTGGTTGTCCCAGTCGGGCCGTGTCGGCCGCAATGCGAATGTCGCACGCCATGGCAATTTCGCAACCGCCACCCAAACAGAAACCATTGATCGACGCAATGAGCGGTTTCGAAAAAGACGCGGTGGCCTCAAAGGCATTGGGTCCGCGCATCACGTTGAATTGGTCAACGGGGCTGCGGCCTTCGAACTCACTAATGTCGGCGCCAGCGATGAACGCTTTTTCACCCGCGCCGGTGAGGATCACAACACGAATGTCACGATCATCTTCCAACTCACGTAGATGGTCAATGATCGATTGCCGTGTGGCGATGTTGAGTGCATTCAGTTTGTCAGGTCGATTGATGGTCAGTGTGGCAACCGCACCATCAACGTCTTTCAGGACGTTGGCTGCTCCCATTCGTAAAACCCCTTTCCGCTCTTTTTGCCAAGATGCCCATCGGAAACCATGCGTTTGAGCAGGTCCGGTGGGGCATAGTGAGGACTACCCAATGTTTTGTGCAAATATTCTGCGATGGCTAACCGGACGTCGAGACCAACCAAGTCCGTCACTTTGAGCGGGCCCATGGGGTGACCGTAACCCAACTCTAACGCTTTGTCGATGTCTGCCGGGCTGGCCACGCCTTGCTCAACCATTCGCATTGCTTCAAGACCGAGTACGACCCCAAGTCGAGAAGAAGCAAAACCCGCAATGTCCTTGACCGTAATTGGTTCTTTCCCCATCCGTACTGCGACATCGCGGACCGTCTGAACGGTGTCGTCCGAACATCCGTCGTGCGATACAACCTCGACCAACTTCATGATATGGACCGGATTGAAAAAGTGCATTCCCACCACGCGGTCCGGCCGTTTGGTAGCTGCAGCAATGTCTCTTACTGATAAGGAAGAGGTATTGGTTGCCAAAATACACTGAGCATCAGTAAAGCGATCAAGGTTTTCGAAAAGCTGCTGCTTGATGGCAACGTCTTCAATGATAGCTTCGATCACGAGTTCGGCGGGTTGTACTGCCTCTTCAATCGTGTTAGCCGGTCTGAGGCGACTCAGCGCGGCGGCGGCGGCGTCACCCGTCACCTTTCCCCGCGCCACACCGCCTTCGAGGTTCTTGGCAACCATTGCAAGTGCGCTGTCCACGGCGGGCCGATTGACATCGGTGATCACCGTGTCATAACCGGCCATTGCCGCCACCTGAGCAATGCCGTGTCCCATCGTACCGGCTCCAACCACCGCGACAGTTTTCACGTCAACACTCGGCAGGCGACGTCAGGCTTGTTCGAACATACTCCATCGACACCCATCGCCTGTAGCCCACGCATGCGGTCTTCATCGTCGACTGTCCACGCGATGATGCTTTTGTCAGCTGCGTGGATCTGATCGACCAGTGCCACGTCGATCAAAGTATCTTGCTGCCAAAGCGTATCTGCCAATGCGTCATTCATCTGTTCAACAGGGTTAATAGGATAAGAGGCGGACAGGACACCACCTCCCAGGTCCGGAGATGCCAATCGCAACCGATGAACGATGCGGTGGTCGAACGCATGAACCTGACAGTTTCCGGGATCGGGAGCCTTTGCAATAACCCGGAACAGCGCATTGTCATGATTGGGTTGCAACGACTTTACCTCGATGTACACGATCACACCCGCTCCGATCGCGTCGAGCGCTGCAGGCAATGTTGGTGGTATGTCCGTTTTTGCCGCACGCATCCCGAGCGTCAGTTTGTCATATGACACGTCGCCAATAGCGACGCCGTCGAAGACGGGGTCGTGGTGGACGACAAGGACACCGTCCGCCGATCCGTGGACGTCGAGTTCGATGCCATCGGCGCCAAACGCCACCGCGGCACGAAAGGCTGCGATGGTATTCTCAGGCTCGTATGCCGAAGCGCCGCGATGTGCGATGGCAAGCGTCACAACCGTTGTCCTTCCTCACCATCATGTACCGCGGAAGTTTGGTTTTCGTTTTTCGAGGAACGCATTCAAGCCCTCTTGAGCGTCATCACTCACAAAACAGCGAAGCTGATGATGTAATTCCATGTCCAACATTTGATCCAACGTCTGGCTTTCACTGGCGTACACCGCTTCCTTGGCCAGTGCCATCGGCATGGGTGGCTTTGCGGCAAGCGTCATAGCCAAATCCGTCGTTTCTTCGTCCAACCGATGGGCCAAGACAACCTTATTAAAGATCCCCAATCGGAGCGCTTCATCGGCCTTCACCATGTCACCGGTGAACATCAATTCAACGGCCTTGGCCGGCCCAACAAGCCGTGGCAAGAAAAAAGTGCCACCCCAATCCGGGTGCAGTCCGATGCGGTTGAAGGTTTGTCCGATTGATGCGTTGTCCGCGGCGATGCGAATGTCGCAAGCAAGTGCCAGGTTGGCTCCACCACCGGCGGCCGGTCCGTTTACACTGGCGATCACCGGCTTTGGCGTACGTCGAATAAGGGTTACGACGTTTCGTCCAGCCTCAACCAGTGATGTGAACGCTTCCGTGTCGCCGGTTTCCAAGAGATCCTTCATGTACGCGATGTCCGCGCCGGCACAAAATGCGCGACCGGCACCGGTGATGACGAGTACCCTCACGTCATCGCGTGATGCAAGTTCTCTCACACCATCGGCAACCTCTTGTCGCATGCGTCCCGCAAACGCATTCAACTTATCGGGCCGGTTCAAGGTTAAGGTCCCGATGCGGTTCGTGATCTTGAGCTTGATATTCTCGTAGGTCTCTAGGCTTGTTCCAGTCATCTCAAACTCTTTCTACTACCATTGCGATGCCTTGGCCGACACCGATGCACATGGTTGCCAATCCGTATTTGCCGTCGGTGCGATGTAATGCGTGTACCAGAGTCGCCAGGATCTTTGCACCCGTACAACCGAGCGGGTGACCCAACGCAATGCCACCACCAGAGGGGTTAACCTTTTCGGGATCCAATTGAAGCTCGCGTATGCATGCTATGGCCTGCGCCGCGAACGCTTCGTTTAATTCGACGATATCGAGATCAGATACGCTGAGGCCAATGCGTTTGAGTAGCTTTCGCGTAGCCGGGATCGGGCCAAGCCCCATGCATGCCGGATCCACACCAGCGACGGCCGTGCCAACCACACGCGCGAGTGCTTTGCCGGTGTGGAGTTGACCCGCGACGGAATCTTTCACCAGCGCGATCGCGGCGGCTCCGTCGTTAATACCACTGGCATTGCCCGCCGTCACAGACCCGTCGGATACGAATACCGGTTTTAACCGTGAGAGACGCTCGACGGTCACGTCGGGGCGCGGGTGTTCGTCCTGCTGAAACTCCGCGGTTTTTCCTTTCCCCTTCGGGACCGTGACGGCGACCATCTCGTCGTCAAACCAACCCGACTCGATGGCAGTGCGCGCACGACGTTGACTCTCCGCGGCAAACGCATCCTGATCCTCGCGTGATATGTTGTATTGCGTTGCGACTCGCTCCGCCGTTTCGCCGAGCGATATAGTCCATTCGCTTGGCATCTGCGGATTGACAAAACGCCATCCAATTGTTGAATCGGCGGTGTCAGGCGGCTTGCGATCCCAGGCTTTTGCTTTCTTGAGTGTCACGTACGGTGCCCGTGTCATGCTTTCAACACCGCCAGCCAAGAATACTTCACCCTCGTTAGCACGGATCGCTTGATGGGCGCAAGCTACGGCTTGCAGCCCGGAGCCACAGAGACGATTGATTGTTTGTCCCGGTACACCGACAGGAAAACCCGCCAAGAGACTTGCCATGCGCGCAACGTTGCGGTTGTCTTCGCCCGCTTGATTCGTGCAACCGAGAATCACATCATCGATCGAATCGGGATCGATCTCCGTCCGCTCCACGATCGCACGCAACGGTACCGCAGCGAGGTCATCTGGCCGGACGTCCGCCAACGCGCCACCTGCACGACCCACGGGAGTACGCAGCGCGGCGACGATGAGTGCTTCGCTCACGTGGTTATCGGTTTGTGTTTCATAGTCCAACCCAAACCGTTTTTGTATCGACGTAACCGTCCAGTGCTTCACGGCCGAGGTCTCGTCCGAAACCGCTCGCCTTGAACCCTCCGAATGGCGCCGCCGGGTCGTAGAAATTATACGTGTTGATCCAAACGGTTCCGGCACGTATGGCCCTGGCCACGTTATGCGCTTTTTTGATGTCCTTGGTCCAGATACCGGCCGCAAGACCAAACATCGATTTGTTCGCCAGTGCAATGCCTTCTTCAACGTCGTCGAAAGTTATCACTGACAACACCGGCCCGAATATCTCCTCGTCCACGATCGTCATACCCGGTTTTGCGTTGTCGAAAACCGTAGCCTCAACGAAGTAACCCTTGCCGTTGACCTGTGCCGCATTGCCGCCAGCCACGAGTGTTGCCTCTTTCCGTCCGGCGTCTATATAGGACAACACGGTTTCCTGTTGTTTCTTTGAAACCACAGCGCCCATCCGTGTCCCTTTGGCAAACGGATCACCCGGTGTCAGTTTTTTTGACCGACTCACGAGTTCTTCGATTACCTGATCGTGAACGGACTTTTCTACAAGCAACCGT
>JAZDDC010000156.1:0-4613 GCA_036679565.1 Gemmatimonadota bacterium | reverse complement strand
CGTTTTCAATCACCAAATTTCACATCACTGACCCCAAGGTAAACTCATGAATGCTAAAACACGTCCTGTTTTCGCCTGCATGTCAGCTGTTTTCATCGCCGTAACGGCAGCTACCGCGCAGGAGACACGCGAATATGTGAACGGTCGATCCGCGGATGGAACAGGAGCACCGTTCAGCGGCGCCGTCTGGGTTGGCAACACGTTGTACTTGTCAGGAGCATTGGGATTGAATGCGGGCCGTGAGGTCCCGGCCACTGCAGAAGAGGAGGCACGAAACGTCCTCGACAATGTCAAACGCACACTCGAGGCCGCCGGCGTAACCATGGATGAATTAGTGTCCGTGCAAATCTTCTGTTCGGACGTCGCACATTATGACGCGTTTAATCGGGTGTATCGGACGTACTTTACGAAAGAGTTTCCGGCACGGGCGTTTATCGGGGCGGGCGAGCTGCTGTTCGGTGCCCGGTTTGAAGTCCAGGGTATCGCGGCGAGGCGGTAGCGGGGTTTTTCATCGGGTCGGGTGCCGCCAACGTTGACGTATTGGCCGCAGGAGCAACCATTTCGGTAGCGCAGCTTTCGCTTCGTGATCGCCGCCTCACGCTCGCGGGAATCATGCTTGCGCTGTTTCTCGGCTCGATCGATCAAACGATTGTGGCGACGGCGTTGCCTAAGATCGTGAGTGACCTGCAAGGGTTTGGCCGCTATGCTTGGGTCGCCACCGCGTACCTCTTGGCATCGACGTGTCTCGTGCCTGTGTACGGCAAGCTTGCGGATCTCTATAGTCGAAAAACGATCGAGATCGGCGCCGTGTTGATCTTCCTCTTAGGCTCGTGTTTGTGTGGGCTTGCGGGGGAAATAGAGTTGATGCCGTTGATTGGCGACGGCATGAATCAGCTCATTGTTGCCCGCGGAATTCAAGGGTTGGGCGCAGCCGGTTTGCTCGCCATGACTCTCCTCATCATCGCGGACCTCTTCCCGCCACATGAACGCGGTAAATATCAGGGATTCATTGGTGCAACGTTTGCGATTGCCTCAGTGCTCGGCCCCCTCATCGGTGGTGTCCTGACCGATCATGCGGGAGGTGTGATACCGGGCGTCGAAGGTTGGCGCTGGATTTTTTATGTGAACGTTCCGATAGGCGGTGTTGCACTTTGGTTTTTGGTGACCCACATGCCACCCCTCAAACCGGCAAACCGTACGGGGCGTTTGGATATGCCTTCGGTTGCCCTATTCCTTTTGGGAATTGTGCCGTTCGTCGTCGCACTTCAGATACCGGCCGTCGTGCGCGATACGACGGCTACCATCATGCCGATGTTGATTGGTCTTGTGGTGCTGTCGGCGATTGGAATGAGTCTCTGGGTGGTGCGGTCGCTAACGATCGCCGATCCGTTGTTGGATCTTGGCCTTTTTCGCAACCCGGTCTTCACTCGTTCGAACATCGCGGGTTTTTTCTCCGGTGCGGCTTTCTTGAGCCTCATCATCTTCCTACCCCTGTTCATCATAGAAGTGGTTGGTGTTTCGGCGACCAGAGCCGGAATTAGTCTGATTCCGTTTTCGTTGGGGATCGCCTTTGGCGCGACGATGGCAGGTCAGTTGGCGTCAAGGACGGGGCATTACCGCTCGATTCTTCTGACGGGAGGTGTCTTGTTGTTCGCCGGTGTGTTCATGTTGTCGAGAATGGACGCTACCGTATCGTACGGATCGGTTACCGCGTTCATGGCGCTCTGCGGCGTAGGAATTGGACCAACTTTTCCGTTATTCACGTTGGTCGTTCAAAACACCGTTGACCCGTCCCGGCTGGGTCAGGCTACTAGCGCCGCTCAGTTCTTTCGGCACATTGGCGCTACTGTCGGTGGCGCGACCATGGGTACCGTCCTCGCTTTGACTGTAGGACCGGAGATCTTAGCCGCCCGTGAGGCAGGCCTGGTAGTTTCTGGGTCGGGGTCGGAATTTGTCGGCGCTCTGACTGAAGCAACGACACGAATTTTTACATATGTGCTTGGCTTCGTGGCCATGTCGTGGTTGGTGACCATGACACTGCCAGAGGGAACAATAAGGGCAGGTCATCAAAACTCGCCAATATCGTGATGGGGATTGGTCGATAATTGCCCGACTCAGCGAAAGCATCGTGATGAGCGATCCCTTGAGGACGCAGGGGATCAGTTTACTCCTCGTCGAGCGTCTTGCCCAGTTGGGACGCGACCCAAAACAAAAGGGCGGCCGTCACTACAAGCGCGCCGACTGCGCCAAGCGAACCGGCTTGAGAAATACCGAAGTGCCAAACAGAAATCACAACGGCGCATGATCCTGCCAAGAGGACGGGCGGCGCGCCGGTTCTTACACCATAGAGTAACGCCACACCACCTATGAATGCGCTGCCGAATCCCAACCAATCATTGTCAACACCCAATTCATCCAGTGTCAAAAACGCAAAAACTGCTGCGAGCAGGACGCAAGCTGCCAGGATCTCATCGTACCAAGGACGTTTGAGCCACACGGGTGCCCGGTGAATTGCCCAGAGTGCCGTGCCAGTAATGATCAACAGCCAGAGGTCGAGGGCGTAAACGGTGGCGCCCCTGGAACTCAATGGCCCCGCGGCTGTGAGTCCCGCCAAAACGAGTCCGGCCACCATGCTGGCAACAAATGAGTAGAGTGACGTCGCAACATTCGGTGTATCTGGCCCTGCACTTCGAAGACGCAAAACGAGCGCGGCAAGCGCGACTAGCAAGACACCGTCGAGAATCCAAACGATTGCGTTGTCCTGAACGCCGATCCGGTCTAGAAAGAAAGCGATGAATGCATATCCAACGGCGGCGTTGACCGCCGGCATGACTGGATTGCGACCGACAGCAAGAACAGCGCTGATGATGGGTGTCGCCAACGCGAGCATACCTGCAGCGATGCCCCCAAACGTTCCTTTGGGCCAAGTGTGATCAGAGTGCGCGTATGCAAACAACAACATCAAGAGTCCGGAAGTTTGCAGGAGATAACTGACCGGCCGAACGCGAAAACGTGGCTCCATTGCGGTGCCGACAGCGATCAGCGCAAATCCGGCTCCGCCCAAGATGAACGTCCGCACCGGTGTCGGTAGAAGCGGCCAGCTTTTCGAAATGAACAGGCCGCTGGCGGTGAGCAGCACGAGTCCGGCCGTGACTGCTATGACGTATTGTGCAGTACGGCGGCCGCGGCCGGCAGCGGTTTTTACCAGCTCGTTACGTAGGCACTCTGCCAGGTCCTCGCCTATCAAACCGGTTTGGGTCCATCGGTCTATCGCTTCCTGGACAGCCAAGTCGTCCCTCATTGGAAACTCTTCTTCCTAACCATCAAATGAATCGTGTGCGTTGAATCGGGCTAACGGGTTAGCGCGTGCACGACGATGTTAATTGCCAGGGCGTACGCTTCGGGGGAAAGCCGGTCATTGGAACCTCCACTACAGGACAACTCGAGGCAAGTTCTGGCCCATCCGGAACCCACGGTTCTTATTGACTTGAGTGGACGCTGTTGTCTCATTATAGGTATGAAAACCCTCCACTTTCTTGTTGGCCGTGTTCTGCCCTTGGTGGTGGTGGCGGCCTGTTCGGAAAACCCGGCGGACCCATCCGCTACTGGAAGTCTCATAATTGAACTCGTGCCAGGTACTGCTGGGACTGCCCGGGCTGGAGTGCCAGTCGTCTCGCGTCGGCACCTTGGCCGACCGGGTGGCTTTGTGGCGAAATCCAAGACTGGCGACGGTGGGAGTGTCCCGCTGGTGCGGGTCCAAGTCGGAGAGCGCGCAGTACCGCCATTGGACGGCGTTGAAGTCCGGCTGAGCGGTCCGACTAACCTGACGGTCGATCTACCTCGAGTGGGCAATGCGTTTGAGGGCACCATCGAAAATCTCGCTCCGGGTAATTACGCCGTTTTGGTAATTGGTTCAGGAGCGGGGGAGATCACATTCTTTGGAACGGCGGCTGGCGTTCGAGTTGTGGCAGGACAGAACACGACAGCTAACATTGCGTTCAACGCCTTCGAAACGCTACTCGATCCGTTTGTTACACCGACGTTTGCGTTCGCCGCGCCAATATCGTTTGCGTTGGTGCCAAACGCGGGCTTCTACCAGATCGAAGTCGCGCGCGACGCCAACTTTACAGACGTGGTTTCAGACACGATTCCAAACAATGACGGTTGGGCGTGGTTCGTCAGTCAGACTGGCCCCTATTTCATGCGTATTCGTGCCGGCAACCAAACCGTTTCGTCAAATGGAGCGGTGGCGTCGAATGTTGAGATGTTTGACGTGGTCCGGGACACTGTCGGCGATGTTGCAGCAAACGCGTTTGACTTGGGAAGCGACACGGCTGCTGCAGGTACCCATTTCGATCTGAATATCACATCAGGCGACCAGGACTATTTTCGTGTTGCGCTTCAGTTGGGAGATCAAATTGGCGTCGGTGTGTTTAGTTCCAGTCTGATTCCCACGTCACGACTTGACCCGACCATAACCATCGAGGACCTTGCCGGTACCGCGCTCGCATTCAACAATGATATCGATTCCACGACAGTCGAAGCGGAAGTCTTGCCCATCACAGTGAACGTAGCCGGTGACTACTTCATTCGGATCGCTGGCTTAACCGCGT